>NZ_DBGS01000038.1:91394-123607 GCF_002295455.1 Thalassospira sp. UBA848
TGGCTTAAAGGCTATGTGATCAACAAGTTTCGTGGCGATGTGTCGCTGTTTGAACCGGCCACCGGCATCATTGCCGAAAGATGCGGCCTAAAAAGTTACGGTATCGCAACGTACTGGCCCAATGCCCATAAACTTCCTGCCGAAGATGGCGTGGCGCTGGAAAACGCCGGGAAATATCACCGCAAGGCCGGGGATGCGACAAACGCAATTCTGCGCATCGCGGTGCCGCATCTGCCCCGTATTGCCAACTTCGACGATCTTGATCCACTGGCGGCCGAGGATGATGTTGAATTGCTGGTGATCAAGCCGGGGCAAGTGATCCCTGGGGATTGTGATCTGGTGTTGTTGCCGGGCTCAAAATCGACCATGGCCGACCTTCGGTTCCTGAAAGACCAGGGCTGGGATATCGATATTCTGGCCCATTACCGCCGTGGCGGTCATGTGGTCGGCATTTGCGGCGGCTATCAGATGCTGGGCCGTATGGTTCATGACCCAAACGGGGTGGAAGGCGCACCGGGCAGTGAGGCCGGGCTGGGTCTTCTGGATGTTGAAACCGTCATGGCCGGTGACAAGACGCTTCGCAAAACAGCCGGTCTGACGGTCGGCGATAGCGCTGCTTTTGCCGCCGGAATTGCTGTTGATGGCTACGAAATCCATATGGGCCAGACTGATGGCCCGGATCGGGAACGCAGTTGGCTTGATCTGAATGGCACGTCTGATGGGGCGATTAGTGCGGATGGCCATGTTTTGGGGTGCTATTTGCACGGGCTGTTTGGCAGCGATCCTTTCCGCGATGCCTTTTTGGCAACTCTTCGTTCCGAAGAAGCGCGTCAAAGTACGCGTTTCGAGACCGGTATTGATGCCGCACTTGATGAATTGGCCGATCATCTTGAAGCCTGCCTTGATCTTGATGGCATGCTGGAACTGGCCAAAAGCCGCGCGCCATGACCCGGGTGGCGGTTTTCTGTGTTATCGCCGCGAAAATCGCATCTCAGAGCCGTTCTAGGACTTTACTTCAACCGCGTTGCATGGTTTGAGATATCTTGCAGTTCCGGGTTGGAAACGAACCGGATTGCTTGCGGTTTTTAGAATGTTTGCGGCCGCGTGACGGGTCTTTGCAAAACGTTCATTCTTGGTCGGGTATCTTCACGCTTATGCGTCAGTTATATCATTTTTGGCTTTCACCGTTTTCGCGCAAAGTGCGCCTGGTTCTGGCCGAGAAAAAGCTGGATTTTGAACTCACAGCTGAACCTGTCTGGGAACGGCGTGATGACTTTTTGCTGCTTAATCCCGCCGGTGAAGTGCCTGTCCTCATCGAAGAAGACGGATCGGTTTTGTGTGATTCCGTCGTCATTTGCGAGTATCTCGACGAGGTTTATGAGGACGAGCCAAAACTGTTCGGATCCAACCCCAAGGAAAGAGCGGAAATCCGCCGCCTTGTCGCGTGGTTCGATGGCAAGTTCAATCGCGAGGCCACCGAACATCTGCTGGGGGAGAAGCTTCTGAAACGCTTCTTTTCGACCGGCACACCCGATACCAAGGTCCTGCGTGCCGGGCGGACCAATGCGGCCTATCACATGGACTATATCGGATGGCTGTTTGAACGCCGGAATTGGTTGGCAGGGGATCATCTGACCATGGCCGATCTGGCGGCCGCCGCACAGGTTTCCGTGATCGACTATATGGGCGATATCAACTGGTCAAAACATCCGCGTGCCAAGGACTGGTACATGCGGATCAAAAGCCGCCCTGCCATGCGCGATATTCTGGCAGACCGGCAGGCAAGTTTCCCGGCATCCAGCCATTATGCGGAACTGGATTTTGAATGAAGAATTCATCCATATTTGATGAATTCTACCCCGAAGGCGGGTTAAATACCGCGAGTTACGATCTTCGCGCTGATCTTGATCGCAAGATTTTTGAAGATCCCATTCCCTTCTATACCCGTCTAGCATTAAGCTTGGTGCACGAAAATGGCGTGCTTGAACTGGGTTGTGGCACCGGGCGAATCAGTGCCGCGATTGCCAGACTTGGTGTCGCGGTCGAAGGCCTTGATCTGTCACCTGCAATGCTGGATCAGGCACGCGCCAATTACCCCGATCTGACATGGCATCTTGGCAATATGTGCGACTTCGATCTGGGGCGGCAATTTGATCTGGTCATCATCCCGTTTCGCGGGCTTCAGGAAGTCACCGATGCCGATGATCAGCGACGTGCCCTTGAACGAGCCTGTGCCCATCTCAAACCCGGCGGGGCGATTGCCCTTGATCTGATGGATCCGGATCTGCGTTATTGCCTGCCTGAAGGTGATCCGGAGCCGGTCGAGCTTCCGATCTTTCCGATGCCAGATGGTGTTGGGCAGCCGGGCAGCCGTCTTCGCATCACCGCGATGGAACGCACCAACGATCCCCTGACCCAGAAGTTCAGCGAACATTGGCGGTTTGAAGAAATCAACGATCAGGGCGATGTGATTAAACGCGAGGATTGCTGGCATCACCTGCGCTGGGTTCATCGCAGTGAAATGCGTTTGATGTTGGAGTTATCCGGTTTTGTTTCGATAACGGAATTTTCGGACTTTCAGGGCAATCCCCCGAAATATGCCAGCAATCAGGTCTGGATGGCAAAACGGCCGGACTGATGCCCGGCCGTCTATACGCGATGTACTTGCTCTGATCTGTTTGCTGATCAGTTACCGGCGAATTTCGCGGCACTGGTCATGGTCTCTGCGCGCTCGTCAGCGGTCAGCGGCACCAGACCGTTATCGGCCAGAAGACCGTCTTCACCAATCACAGCGTCCGATACATAGGTCGAGATGAAGTCACCCAGGCTTTGTACCAGTTGCTGGTGGTCGTCCTTGACGTAAAGGTAAAGCGCCCGCGATGCCGGATAGCTGCCATCAAGGATGGTCTCATAATCCGGTTCGATCCCGTTGATCGGAACACCCTGAAGACGTTCGCGGTTACGCTCCAGATTGTTAAAGCCCATTACACCATATGAGGTCGGGTCTTTTTCAAGCTTGCTGATGACAAGCCTGTCATTCTCGCCCGCCTCGATATAGGCGCCGTCGTCGCGCAGCGTACGGCACAGAAGCCGGAAGCTGTCCGGATCGGATGCCTCAAGACTTGCGATATCGGAAAACGTCGCACACCCCTGATCTAGCAACAGCTGCCCCATCAAATCGCGTGTGCCCGAAGTTGGCGGCGGACCATACACGCGGATTTTCAGGTCCGGCAGGCTCGGGTCGATATCCGACCATTTTTCGTGCGGGTTGGGCACACTGGCACCTTTGACCGGAACCGTGCGGGCAAGGGCGAGGTAAAGCTGGCGGGCGGTAAGCGACATGTCTGGTGCGTCGCGCGATCCCAGCAAGACAATGCCGTCATAGCCGATCTTGATTTCGCTGATGTCGCGGACCGAATTCGCCGCACAAATGGCGGTTTCCGATCCCGTGATCGGGCGTGATGCATCGACAATATCGGGGAATTGTGCACCAATGCCGCCACAAAACAGCTTGAACCCGCCACCCGAACCGGTGCTTTCAACCACCGGGGCCGGTGCGCCGGTGGTCTTGGCGAAATGTTCGGCGACCTTCGTGGTCAGCGGAAAGATCGTTGATGATCCAACGATCCTGATCTGATCACGGGCTTCTGCAGCAGGTGATGCCAGAAGCGCAATTGATGCAGCAAAGGTAGCCAAGGCAAGCGTGCGACGCATTTCGTCCCCCAAAAACTTTCCGGTCATGGCCCGGCGTGTGGTTCTACCGGTCATATACAAGGAAATCTGTCACAGCGAACCAGTTTTCTGAAAGTCAGACGGCTCTGGTCTTGATCCGATTTCGCTAGTTCGATCCGGTGCGAACATCCATCTTCTCTATATTCGCTTTTGCCGCATCGGCAACAGGGGTTCCGTTTGAAAGTTCTATGACATTTAGCCAGTCGCGACGGGCCAGATCGTCCTCGCCCGCGATCCGATACAGCTTTCCGCGCTCGAAAAGTGCCTGCACATTTTGCGGATCCTGACCCAGAACGTTCTCGATATCGGTCATTGCCAATTCGTAACTTTCAAGTAGCCGCCATGCAGAGGCCCGATAAATAAGGGCTTCGGCATAGCCTGGTTGAAGATCAAGCGCCTTGTTCAGATCATCAATCGCTTCCCAGTACTGCCCGGCAAGGCCAAGTGCCATGGCGCGGTCGACCCAAAGCTGCGGGTTATTTGGCACCAGTTCAAGCGCGCGGCTTTGATCGCGCCAGGCATATTCAAGGTTATCAGCCATCATCCAGGCCTGACCTGCCTGGGCCAGCATTCCCGCGACGACACCCGGTCCGGCCGAGCTGTCCTTTGCCAGCGCATCAAGGCGGGTCGCGGCTTCTTCATATTTTCCAAGCGATATCAGCGCCACAGCGACACAATGGCGCGCTGGTTCTCCGCCACCCAGATCGCGCCACGCAATCGCGCTTTCAAAGCCGTCTTCGGGTTTGAGCTGTGCGAGTTTGATACAATCGCGATATTGCTGGCTTTCTTCCTGTGTCATGCCGCCGTTGCTTTCGGTTTGGGCGCGGGCGTCGGTTATACCTGTGCCCCAGAAACCCACAAACCCCGCCAGACACAGCAAGCCTGTGGCGCGCGCTAGGATCGAGGTGCCGGAAAGTCGTGACATGAAAAGCTCCGTCTTTGGCAAAAATTGCTGGCAGACACCATAGAAGATCATTTGGGCGATCCACCATGCCTGAATGCGCATATCTGAAAATTCATAGTTTTGAATTCTCACATCATGAAAACGGCAAGATAATGATTGTTGTTCCCGAAATCGAACCTTCTCGGGAACAAATCATACTGCCAAAAGGTTTTGCCAAAAGGCTTTGTTTGTATGTGGCAAGGCCGTTACTGTGCCGTCACACTAGTTTGCCGTCATAAAAGGTGCCTTGATGACCAATAAGTTGTTCTGTTTCGGACTGGGATTTTCCGCCCGCCTTATCGCCCGCGCGCTTCAGGCAAAAGGTTGGAAAATAGCCGGAACCACGCGGAGCACTGATAAGGCCCAACAGCTGAAGTCCGAAGGTATTGAGCCTTTCATCTTCGCCGATGATCAACCGATAGCCGATATTGCAAGCGCCCTTGATGGCGTGACGCATGTTCTGTCTTCTGCCCCGCCCGGCGGGCAGGGGGACCCGGTCATTCATCATCATGGTGGTGATCTGGCCAGCCTGCCGGCAGGCACGTGGATCGGCTACTTGTCGACCACCGGGGTGTATGGCGATTGGGGTGGCGCCGAAGTCACTGAAGAAGATGATCTTTTGCCAAGTGGCAAGCGCGGGCGCAGGCGGGTGGCCGCAGAAAAGGCGTGGTTTGATCTGGGCCGCCGTCATGACCTGTGTGTGCAAAGTTTCCGTTTGGCGGGTATATACGGCCCCGGCCGCAATGCGCTTGAAACGGTCCGGTCGGGCCGGGCACGCCGGATCGTCAAACCCGGCCAGGTTTTTTCACGTATTCACGTCGAAGACATCGCCCAGACTGTTCTGGCGTCGATCAAACAGCCTAATTGTGGTGCGGCCTATAATGTCTGTGATGATGATGCGGCCCCGCCGCAGGATGTCATTGCCCATGCTTGCGGGTTGCTTGGTGTTGATCCGCCGCCCGAACAGGATTTCGCAACTGCCAAGCTTAGCCCGATGGCCGCAAGCTTTTATGAAGACAACAAACGCGTTTCAAATGCGCGGATCAAACAGGAACTCGGCGTAAAGCTGCGTTATCCGGATTATCGGGCCGGTTTGATGGCGCTTTATGATGAAATTCTGGACGAAGCAGGGACAAAAGACGCAATTGATTAACAACAGCGCATTGTTGACGACACTTACGGGTCGTATATAACCCAAAAGCCTGCGGAAAATCATATCGTCGCTTGTTTGGGCACCATATGATTGTCCACAGGAGCAGTTTCGGACCGGATCGCCAGGCGGTTCGGACCCCAAAGCCACCGAGCACCGGCACATGATGTGGGTCCATCCACATTTTCCCGACCGGCAAGGAGAGAGCAATTATGGATCGTCGTATTGTAACCGTCTTTGGCGGCACCGGATTTGTCGGACGTCATATCGTCAAGCGTCTGCTTGAGCGTGATTTTATCGTCCGTGTCCCGACCAGAAGCTTTGAGCGCGTCAAAAAGCTCAAACCGATGGGCTATCTGGGACAGGTCGTTCCGGTCCATTGCGATGTGCGCGATGAAGACAGCATCAAGGACGCAATCGAGGGTTCCGAAGCGGTGATCAACCTGCTTGGCATTCTTTATGAGCGTGGCAGCAAGAATTTCCTCAATATCCACGTCAAGGCAGCAAAACGTATTGCCGAAGAAGCCAAGGCGACCGGCGTAAAAACGCTTTTGCATATGTCGGCCCTTGGTGTGGATAAAAACACCTCTGCCAACTATGCGACATCGAAGCTTGCCGGTGAAAAGGCCGTGCGCGAAGTTTTCCCGGATGCGGTGATCTTCCGTCCTTCGGTCATCTTTGGCCCGAATGACAACTTCCTGAACAAATTTGCCACCATGGCTCGTTTCTCACCGGTTCTGCCGGTTGTCGGTGCGCCGGGCCTGCCGAAAGTTGATCTGGGCGAAGGCAAGGTCGATCTGCACGGCGAAGGTGGCCCGAAATTCCAGCCGGTTTATGTTGGCGATGTTGCCGATGCCTTTGTCACAGCCCTTACCGAAGGCAAATCTGCTGGCAAGACCTATGAGCTTGGCGGACCTGAAACCCTTTCCTTCATGGCGCTTTTGCAGGACATGCTGCGGATCACCCGTCAGCGTGCCATTCTGATGCCGGTTCCGTTCTGGCTGGCCTCAATCAAGGCATTCTTCCTGCAGTTCCTGCCGGTTCCGCCGTTGACGCCCGATCAGGTGCGTCTGCTTAAAACCGATAACGTGGTGTCTGACGGAGCAGAAGGCTTTGCCGAGCTTGGCATTACGCCAAACAGCCTTGAGGCGATTGCACCGTCTTATCTCAAGCGCTTCTGCCCACCGCGCAAATCCGGCGAGTTCCGCCGTTTCGTCTAGGGCCACAAAGCCAAAGATACGAAAAACCCCGCCGATATGTCGGCGGGGTTTTTTATTGAGATAACCTTGGTGAAATCTATTCGCTGCGCACCCGGGTGACGAAGTTGTTGGCTTCTGTCTGAAGGCTGTGCGCCTTGGCCAGAAGGTCTTCGGCGACCGAGCGGGCGGAACCCGACATTTCGCGGAATTCTTCGGCGGCACGTGAAACACTGGCCATGTTGTCCGATACATGGCGGACGCCATTGGCGGCTTCTTCCGATCCATTGGCGATTTCACCGGTGGCGGCACCCTGTTGGCTCATCGCAGCTGCAATCGAGCTTGAAATACTGTCGATTTCGCCGATTGTCCGGGCAATGGTCGAAATCATTTCCACGGCCTGACTGCTGACGTCGCGCATTTCGCTGATCTGCTGGCTGATATCCTCGGTCGCGCGCTGGGTCTGGGACGCCAGGTTTTTGACCTCGTTGGCGACCACGGCAAAGCCCTTGCCAGCATCCCCGGCACGGGCACTTTCGATGGTGGCATTGAGCGCCAGCAGGTTGGTCTGATCGGCAATGGTTGTGATCAGTTCGATCACCTCACCAATACGGTCTGCGGTATCTGACATCTTGCGGACGGTTTCATCAGATTTCCGGGCTTCGGCCACGGCCGTTTGCGAAATCTCCTCCGCCTTGGCGACTTGTCGTTCGATCTCGCGGATCGAGGCAGACAGTTCCTCGGTCGCAGATGAAACCGAACTGACGTTGCTTGATGCATTTTGTGATGCCTCGTTGACCTCTGCCGCACGGGTGACGTTATCACCCGCATTGCGTTCCATGTTATCGGCCGTATCGCGCATTTCGTTGACCGCGGTCAGAAGCTCCGTCACCAGCGTGTTGACCGAACTTTCAAATCCGTCGGCCATTTCATGCAGGGCCGCGCGGCGTTGTTCTTCGGCGCGTTCTTCGGCTTCCTTGTTTTGGGCGCGCAGGCGTTCGGCCTCCCGGGCGTTTTCGCGGAACGTCTCGACCGAACGCGCCATATCAGCAATTTCGTCTGATCCGCTGTCTTTTACCTCTGCATCAAGGTCGCCCTTTGTCAGGCGGGTCATCGCACCATTCAGGCCAATCAGGCGACGCAACAGGTTGCGACTGACATAAAGCCAAAGGATCAGCGTCGGAATGACGATGGCGGCAATTGCCACGACGATCATGATGATTTCAGCGGTTGCGATGGTTTCTGCCACGCCACTGTTGGCATCGTTGATCTTGGCACGCATTTCGCCCAAAAGGCGCTCGGCCGTGAGGGCGATCTGTTCGGTGATCGCCGCATTGTCATCAAGAATGGTATTAAGTTGCTCTTCCGTGGCAAATTCCGCCTGACGCAGGGCAAACAGGTTATTTGGTTTGGACGGGTCAAGCGCAGCCTGAAGCTCTGCCAGGGTTGCCTGCGCGGTTTCCTTTGCGTCCGGGTCGGGCATCAGGTCGATGCCTTTTTGCAACTGGGTCAGGATCGGATTGATCGCGAACTTGACCTTATCAAGTGCATCAGTGTCACGTGCGGCAACGACCTGTTCGGCAAGACCCGGGATCTGAAACGCAATGGCGCGCAGATCGCTCATATTCTGGGCATCAAGCGCATCCACATCGAGAAGCTTATCAAGCGTATTAAACGCTTCGTTGGTCTGATCTTCGCGCCCGACCATAGAATAAAGAGCGGACGCGCTGTTGGTGAGCGCCATATTGGCGTCGGTATTCAGCGCGCGCGCAGATGCCTCGATCGCATTGGCCGCAGTGACAATCTCATTAACCAGTGCGTTGGTCGCGACGTCGTTGGCAAACAGCGACATCTGCGTTTCCTTCAGCGCCCGGATATTGCCGACCAGCGTTTCTGTCTGATTGGAAAACTCGCTCAGGATTGCGCCATCAACGCCAAGCTCGGCAAGAGCCGCGATGTCGTTGTTAAGCTCTGTTTCAATCTGATCCAGTTCGGCGCTGACAGCTTCGATTTCTTCGGCGTTCTGGGCAACGGCAACGTTGCGCGCGATGTTGCTGACCTGGTTGCTACGCGCATAAAGCTCTTGTCCGGTGACAAGGGCCGGTATCGCCTCGTTTGAAACGACCGATTGTTGTGTCTGTGTAATTCTAAAGGCAAAAACAGCCAGTGCGGCCGCAATAACAGCGAGCAACGCGATGGGCACAATCGCCATCATCAAGCGTCCTCGCAAACCAAACCTGCCAGTCATTTATAAAGTTCCCCCAACGGCACAAATATTGTCCGGCGGCTTTTTGCCCTTGCTTCGGACGTATTGCCAATGTCGGATAACGCATCGCGCAATGGTAATTGCCGCGGAAACGCGTTATCCGCCCCGCACTGGAGACTATTCAGAAGCCGCCAAGCACTGGCAAGATTAATCGTCTTGGATGGAACAGTTTCGTGAATTGTTTGAGAATTACCGCTCTTGTCGGCAGGGGGTAGCTATCTGGGGGAGTTTGTTTTCCGGAATAATTCTACCCATGGGCATTTTGTCCTCGCCGGGGAGAATCGCCGATAGTCCGTGCGTGTGATCCGGGTGTCAGATTTGATCAAGAATCTCGTGAACGCGCTTGATTATCGCGCTGCGTGATGGCGCCTGAATGACCGGTTCACCGCCGGGACGTTCGATCATGATCACGGGAATACCCAGATTGCGGGCGGCCTCAATCTTGGCAAAGGTCGCATCGCCACCACTGTTTTTGCTGACGATCACATCGATCTCGTAGCGTTCAAGAAGCTCGGTCTCGCCTTCAACGCTGAACGGGCCGCGTGCAAACAGCCATTCGCCATATTCCAGATCAAACGGATCGCGCGGTGCATCGACGGTCCGAACAAGCAGCCAGGTTTTTTCCAGCCCCTCAAAGGCATGCAGGTTCTTCGCCCCGCTTGCAATCAGCGCACGCGTACCGACGTCGGGCAGGATTCTGGCGGCTTCCTCAATCGATTTCACCGAAATCCAGTTGTCCTTTTCGGTCTTTTCCCAAGCCGGGCGGTGGAACTGAATACAGGGCATGGCAACCGCATGGCAGGCTTGGGCGATATTGTGCGATATCTCGGTGGCATAGGGATGGGTGGCATCAATCACCAGATCAATCTGTTCGTTTTTGACATAGGAAATGATGCCTTCCGGTCCGCCAAAACCGCCAATCCGGACCGGGACCCCATCGGGCAGGCTGGGTGCGCTGGTGCGTCCGGCAAGCGAAAGCTGCAGGCGAATATCGCGACCAAATTCATGCATCAGGTCTTCGGCAATGCGATTCGCGTCTCCGGTCCCGCCAAATATAAGGATGTGTTTCGGACGGCTGGCAGGACGCAAGAGGGACATGGGCAAGAAACCTTTTTGTTGCTTTGTGGGTCCGTGCGGACCTGTTTTTGAGTACAAGCGATAGTCTAACGGCCAGATGGCTTTGATGCCACTTACGACCCGGTTGGCCTGAACTGTTCAAAATCGCCCATACCATGGCGGGCAATGATGGTACCGCTGCGATCAGTGATAACGATTTCCACCGCACAGGCACCATCAAGCGTTGCGCGTGCGGATTCACAGGCCTGACGTGAAATGGTGTCTGCGATCTTAACGTTTGCCGCCTGACAAAGTTCCAGAACCTGTTTGGCGGTATTGGCATTGCGACATTGATCCTGAAGGGTTTCATCCCCGCCACATGCGGCAATCGTGTCGGCCAGTCTGTCGAAATCGACCTGTGATCGGCTTGAATGCAGATCCAGATGGCCCTGGGCAAGCTTGACCAGTTTGGCAAAGCCACCCGCGATGCTGACAAAGGGCACAGGATTCTTGCGCAGATATTTCAGCATCCCGCCCACAAAGTCGCCCATATCAAGAATGGCGTCTTCGGGCAGGCCGTAAAATGCCCGAATGGCAGCCTCGGACGTCTTGCCGGTTGCCCCGGCAACATGGTTACGCGCGGTGGCGCGCGCCACATCAATGCCGCGATGGATGGAATGGATCCACGCCGCACAGCTGAACGGGATGACAATCCCTGTGGTGCCCAGAACCGATAATCCGCCGACAATCCCCAGACGCCCATTCCAGGTTTTCCTGGCAATTTCAGCACCGCCGGGAATGGATATTTCGATTTCGACATCAGGCTGTGCGTCAAACTGATCACAAAGCTCGGTAATCTGTCCGATCATCATCTCGCGGGGTTTGGGATTGATTGCCGCTTGCCCCGGGGGCAATGGCAGGCCCGGTTTTGTGATGGTGCCGACCCCTTCGCCGGCATTGAATGTAATGCCGCTTCCCGGCTTTGCGATGCGCACGGTCGATATGATTTCCGCCCCGTGGGTAACATCCGGGTCATCACCGGCATCCTTGATCACGCTCGCCTGCGCCCAGCCATCGCCCTTTTTCGCCTTGATCAGCTTAAAGGACGGCGTTTCCCCGCGCGGCAGGGTGATGGTAACCGGATCAGGAAACGCGCCGGACAGCAATGCCTGCCACGCAGCACGGGTTGCAGCGGTGGCACAGGCCCCCGTTGTCCATCCCTTGCGCAGCGGTCCATCCGGTTTTCTGGTCATCAGATGATTTTCCTGTCAGTCCTGCCAGTGATTCTGTGATTGACGATGCGGCGGAGATCCGCACTGGAAACTCAATTAAACATATATATTTATGTTATTTGAAAAGTTATACGAAAAAATCTCGCAAATATGTTGTGCGTAGCACTCGATTGCTGTTTAACATATCCTTTCAATGTGGTCCTGCACAGATGACTGCATTTCATTGATTAGAAGTAGCGCGTGATGACGACTCTTGGTGTTGATTTTCCGGTTTTCGAACCGGGTTGGGTATGGCTTGTTGGTGCGGGTCCGGGGGATCCCGGTCTTTTGACACTGCACGCTGTCAACGCCATGCAGCAGGCCGATGTCGTTGTTTATGATGCGCTGGTCGATGACCGCATTCTCAATCTTTTGCGCAGCGACGCCGAACGTATCTATGCGGGCAAGCGTGGCGGGCGTCCGTCTTCCAAGCAAACCGATATTTCCCTGCAACTGGTCGAACTGGCCAAACAGGGGTTGCGCGTTCTGCGTCTTAAGGGCGGGGACCCGTTCGTCTTTGGCCGCGGCGGCGAAGAGGGCATGACCCTTGTCGATCACAATGTTCCCTTCCGTGTCGTACCGGGCATTACAGCGGGCATTGCTGGTGCGGCGTATGCTGGTATCCCGACCACCCATCGCGATTGCAATTCATCGGTGACCTTTGTTACCGGCCACGGATCAAGTGGCGAGGTGCCCGATAACATTAACTGGGGTGCCTTGGCCAAGGGTGCGCCTGTGCTTGTCATGTATATGGCAATGAAGCATCTGCGTCGGATTTCATCGGAACTGATGGCAAATGGCCGCGCACCGGATGAACCGCTTGCGGTGATCAGTCAGGCGACCACACCGGGCCAGGGGATCCTGATCACCACCCTTGGAAAGGCGGCTGATGATGTCGAACGCGAAGGCGTTGAACCGCCTGCGGTTTGCATTCTTGGCAAGGTTGTCGGACTGCGCGACCGGTTGAACTGGCTTTCGCCACAGGATGACGTGCGTGCGGTGCGCCACGTGCCGTTCGAACAGGTGCTTGATCTTATCACCACACCGGCCGACCCGTTGAAAGACTAGGTTCTCCAAACGATCCATATATGGCCGCAACAGATTGATATATATCGTTGCTGGTAAGCGCCGTGATTGTACAATCGCGTGCAATTGTTTTGGCCGGATGGATCATGGACGAACAGCAGGTACTGATACGCATCCTTGAAAGCGGTTGGGCGCAATGCGTCGACATCGTGCGCGCTGATGGCGGGGTGCTTTTCACCGCGTTGGTGGCCGGGCTGGTCGGCAGTGCGACTCACTGTGTCGGCATGTGCGGCCCGTTCGTGATCAGTCAGGTCACGAGCCGGATGGAACAGCTCCCGGTCGAAAAAATGAGCGAGTTCCGCCGCCTGACCGGGGCGGCCTTGCTTCCCTATCAATTCGGACGTTTGTCGACCTATTGCCTGCTCGGGGTGTTGGCCGGTTACTTTACCGACAGCATCAGTGCCCTGACACGCATCTGGTGGCTTGGGCCGGTTTTGCTGCTGGCGGCCGGTTTGTTTTTCCTTCTTTTCGGCATTTTGGGGCTGATGCCCCATCTTGGTGGTTTGTTGCCATCGACTGGTGAGTCACGCTGGTGGAACAAACTGGTGGGGAATCATGCGCGCGGACTGTTTGCCGCACCATATGGCTGGCGGGGATATTTGCTGGGCCTGATGCTGGGCTTTATCCCCTGCGGTCTGGTTTATGGCGCGCTTGTCATGGCGGCGGCCACCGGGGCGGCGCTGAATGGCGGGGTGGTGATGCTGGTCTTTGGTCTTGGCACAGTGCCGATGCTGTTTGTCACAGGCTTTGTTGGGCAATATGCCGCTCAGCGATTTCGCGCCCTGATGGTGCCGGTTGGCCGGGGGCTTATGATCATTAATGGTCTGGTCCTGTTTGCATTGGCGGCAAGCATGTTTGTTTAAGTGACCTGAATGATCCGGTTGCTTGCCCAAGGCCGGTGTTTTCAGGGAATTGTGACCAAGTGTGAGCTTTCCCACAGGGGCCGCGCTTGCAAGAATGTATGGGATATTTATAGTGCCCGATCAGACTGTGACGCACAAAGATCGGTTGTCCCTAACCGACAAAGACATGAGGGTGGACGCGTGAGCAAAAAGACGCTTCTGGCAATTCTGGCGATTGCCCTGGTTCTTGGGATCGGGTTGACCTATCGCCTGATGATGATGGGTACGGAAACCAAATCGTCTGGTTCGGCATCCATCGGTGGTCCGTTCGAGCTGGTCAATCAGGATGGCGAGACCGTCACCCAGGATGACTTTGCTGGCAAATACATGCTGACCTATTTTGGCTATACCTTCTGCCCAGATGTCTGCCCGACCGAATTGCAGGTCATGGGCACAGCACTTGATATGATGCCCCAAGACATTGCAGATGAAATCACGCCGGTCTTCTTTACCGTTGATCCGGAACGCGACACGGTTGAGGCCATTGCTGAATACGTCCCGTATTTCCATGAACGTATGGTGGGCCTGACCGGGACGGTGGAACAGACAACCGCGGCGGCAAAGGCCTTTCGCGTCTATTACGCCAAAACGATCCCGGAAGGTGAACCCGAAGACACCGACAGCTATCTGATGGACCATTCATCCTTTGTCTACCTGATGGACCGTGACGGGCAGTTTGTGCGCCACTTCAATTATGGTACCAGCCCCGAAGACATGGCAAAGGGTGTAACCGAGGCCGTCAAAAAGAACGGCTGATTATGTGATTGAGTTTGGCTGCCAAGCCGCGCAATGCGATGATCATGGCCGATGAATTCGGCTCGGTAAATCATTCACACCAAATCAATAGGTCCTGACCCTAAATGCCTGACACCATACCGGGGATCGTGATCGCGGCCCCCGCATCGAACAGTGGCAAGACGGTAATTACGCTGGCTCTTTTGCGTGCGTTAACGCGCATGGGCCACGCGGTTGCCGCGGCCAAAACCGGGCCGGATTATATTGATCCGGCTTTTCAGGCCGCGGCGTGTGGCGACACCTGTGTCAATCTAGACCCATGGGCAATGACGCCAGGCCAGATTAAAGGTCTTGCCGGCGATCATGTTAAAGACAAAGCATTCCTGATATGTGAAGGGGTGATGGGTCTGTTTGACGGTGCAGCCAACGGGGACGGATCAACTGCCGATCTTGCGGCCCTTGCCAACTGGCCGGTTGTTCTGGTTGTCGATGTTAAGGGTCAGTCGGCCTCAGCTGCCGCAGTGATTTCCGGCTTTGCCAAGTTTCGCGATGACATCAATGTGGCGGGTGTCATCCTTAATCGAGTCGGTAGCGCGCGTCATAAACAAATGATCGTCGATGCCTGCGCCAGGCATTTGCCTGACCTGCCAATTCTGGGGGCGGTGCGACGCAGCGAAGATTTGATTCTGCCTGAACGTCATCTTGGGCTGGTGCAGGCGCGAGAGCATCCCGAGCTGGATGCCTTTCTTGATCGCGCAGCCGATATCATTGCGGATGATGTCGATCTGGATGCGTTGATCGATTTGGTCGATCAAAAAGATAACCAGTCTGAAAAATCCGCAAAACAAGTTCTGATGATTGCTCCGTTGGGGCAACATATCGCGGTGGCACGTGACGCGGCCTTTGCCTTTAGCTACCCGCATATTCTGGATGGCTGGCGTGCGGCCGGGGCTGAGATTTCCTTTTTCTCGCCACTCTTAAACGAAACTCCGAACCCGGACTGCGATGCGATCTATCTGCCCGGCGGTTATCCCGAACTACATGGCGAAACACTTGCTAATGCTGCTGCCTTCAAGGCCGGAATGCGGGATGCGGCGAAAAGCGGTGTCCTGATCTATGGGGAATGCGGGGGCTATATGGCACTTGGCAAAGGCCTTGTTGACGCCACCGGGACGCGTCATGAAATGCTTGGTTTGTTACCGCTTGAAACCAGTTTTGCCACCCGCAGGCTTCATCTTGGCTATCGCGAGGCACAGTTGGGCATGCCAACGCCATTTGGCCCGGCGGGCATGAAGCTGCGCGGCCATGAATTTCATTACGCAACCACAGTGTCCGAGGACGGCATGCCGTTCTGCCGCATGAAAACTGCCACTGGCCTGGATCTTGGTCCGGCCGGACTGGCAGAAGGACATGTCTTTGGTTCCTTCTTTCATATGATCGCACAGAGTTGATCAAATCACCGTAAGACTTGAATTCAACGGTTGCCAACCCGTGTGCTAGGGTCCTTTCTCTAGATATGATATGTCTGATATAGCCCGCGAGTGAGAGAGATCATGGATAGCAAAGACCGCGCCCAATTGCCGCCGGAACCGTTTTGGGAAACCAAGACGCTTGCCGACATGACTCAGGATGAATGGGAATCTCTCTGTGATGGCTGTGGCAAGTGTTGCCTGCACAAGCTTCAGGATGAAGAAGATGATTTCGTCTATTACACGTCGGTTGCCTGTCGTCTGCTTGATTGCCATACATGCCGCTGCAAGGACTATCCCAATCGCACTCAACATGTTCCTGATTGCGTGCAGCTTTCTAAGGAAAACGTCGAAACCCTGTCCTGGATGCCTTCGACTTGCGCCTATCGCCTGATGGCAGAGGGTAAGCCACTGCCCGATTGGCACCCGCTGAAGACAGGTGCGCCAGACTCGGCCATTATGGCTGGCATGTCTGTGCGTGGCATGGCCATCCCCGAGGACGAAGCCCATCCCGACCTGACCCGGTATATCGTGAAGTGGCCGGCCTGAACGCGTTTTGCAAACTGTAGATTGGGTAATTCAGGTGATAAGGGGATGATCAGCCGCGAATGATTTCGCTCAGAAATCATTCCTTGATCGGCATCCTGTCAGAAACAGAATCTCCGAACTGGCGGTTGCAAAAAACCCGTTAAGTCCTGGAGCTGTGATAGGGTTCGTTATGGTGTTGTATTGCTATCCGAATGGACAGTTCGCCAAAATTATGCAAAAACAAGTTTGTCTGCGATGGATAGCTGTGCGTAGTGACTAAAAATGGATAACGAACACGGAAAATCCATAAATAATTGAAAAACAATAATAATAATCACAGAAATCATTTTGGAAGTCTCGGGATACAGTATCCTGGATTGTATTTTTCCAAGCAGAAGTTCAATTTTTCTTGCACTACTCGAAAGTATATGATCATTTGATCAATTATAGAGTGATTGATCATTTTGTTGATTTCATGTGCTTTGCTTTTTGCTGTGACCCAATGTGGCAGGCATCAAGTGCTCCGCGTCAGGGACCCGTCAGGACGTTCAGATTTTGCCTGTTGTGGCTCCTGTGACGACAGGCAGTGATCTTTCCAGAGGCTCGGGACGTAGAACGAGGCCTCGAACACAAAACATCAATCCTAACCGTGTGATTGAAAATCAACCCCGCAACGCTGTTAAGGGGACAGACGGGATTAATCCGTCAATGAAAGGGTATAAAAGTGGGTATTGGAATCTTTGGCGGCGACAAGGAAGCGCGGAATGAACAGCAAGTCACTGCTGCGCTGGGTCGCTCTATGGCGCGCATCGAATTTGATGCCGACGGAAATATTCTGCGAGCCAACGAGAACTTCGAAGCGGCGATGGGCTGCAAGTCAGACGACATTGCGGGCAAACATCACTCGATATTCGTGCCTGAGGAAATCGTCAATTCCGGGGAATATAAAAACTTCTGGAAGAAGCTGGCCGCGGGCGAGTTTCTGAGCGGCGCCTTTCCGCGCAAGCGCCAGGACGGTTCGCTGATCTGGCTTGAGGCGACCTATAACCCGATCTTCGATTCAAAAGGTAGAGTTTCCAAGGTTGTGAAATTTGCCTCGGATATTACCGAACGTCGGAACGAACGGGCGCTGTTGCAAAGCGTATTTGATGCCATCAATACGTCGCAGGCGGTGATCGAGTTCGATCTGGATGGTACGATCATAACCGCCAACGAGAACTTCCTGTCGGTAATGGGTTATAGCCTGGATGAGATCAAGGGCAAGCATCACAGTATGTTTGTGTGCAAAGACCAGCGTGAAACATCAGAATACAAGACGTTCTGGCAGAAGCTTAATCAGGGCACATTCCAGGCTGGTCAGTTCCAGCGTGTCGGCAAAAATGGCAAGGACGTCTGGATCGAGGCCACCTACAATCCGGTTCTTGATGCTGTCGGAAATCCGATCAAGGTGATCAAGTTTGCCACAGACATTTCCGAGAAGACCAAGCTTCTGATTGATCTGAAGAAGATGATTGACGGCAACTTCGCAGAGATCAATGACAACATCGCAGACCTCAAATCAAGCGCGGTACAAAGTGTGGATGCCTCGACCAACGCCATGGAACTGACGCGCAATGTTGCCGCCAGTGCCGAACAAATGGCAGCCTCGATTGCGGAAATTTCGCAAAGCATGGCGCAGTCACAGGGTGAAACCGAACGCGCTTATGAGCAGACCAACACGGCCAATGAAATGACCCAGCGCATGACCGGTGTGGTCGATCAAATGGGCAATATCGTTGAAGTCATCCGTGACATTGCCGGGCAGATCAACTTGCTGGCGCTGAATGCGACGATTGAAAGTGCGCGTGCAGGTGAAGCGGGCAAGGGCTTTGCCGTGGTCGCCAACGAGGTCAAGAACCTTGCCAATCAGGCCGCCCGTGCAACCGAAGACATCACGCAGGAGATTACCGGTATTCAGGATATTTCTGCGGAAGTCGCCGGTGCACTTGAAACCATTCGCGGTTCGGTCGAAACAGTTCGAAACGATGTGACCAGTATTTCTTCGGCGGTGACAGAGCAAACAGCCGTAACTGAAAACGTCAGTGCGAGTGTGCGTGAGATGGCACATTCGGTCGAGGGAATGTCGAGTAATCTTGAAGCGATCCGTGAAACGACTTCAACGGTTGAGGCATCGGTGCAGCGTACCCGCGAGGCTGCGGAAGTGCTTGCACGCTGATCACAAGCGACTCGAACCAAAATATGCATTTTATGGGCAGGGCCATTTGGCTCTGCCCATTTTTGTTGATTATGACAGTTCGAAGATGATCATTGCGGCTTGCCCGGAACCACTTGCGTTGTGGATGACAACATCACAAGAATGTCGGCTTATGATTGGTCAAGCTGATATAGTTCGCATGTGCTGGGGAAATACGGGGCAATAAGGCAATGAACAGCGATCATCTGCGCATTGATGTTCTGGGTGTCGGCGAGGCATTCGACCCGAACTTTGAAAATTCGTCGGTGGTGGTGTCTGCGGGCGATTTTCGCTTGTTGATCGATTGCGGTGCCACGGTCGCCGGGCAACTGATGGGGAAATTCCCCGACCCGGATGCGATTGATGCGATCTATTTTACGCATATGCATCCTGATCATGTTTTTGGTCTGGTACCGATCATGTTGAACTGGCGCGATGACGGGCGATCCAAACCATTGCGTATTCTGTGCAGCCCGCAATTGCGCACTCATCTTGAAAAACTGATGGAGCTCGGCTTTACCGGGCTTGGGTCAGCCTGGCCGTTTACCATCATATGGCATTCAATCGCCGAAACAAATTCGATTGGTCCGTTTGAATGTCGCTTTGCCCGGTCA
Organism: Thalassospira sp. UBA848; assembly: GCF_002295455.1. Taxonomy (NCBI): domain Bacteria; kingdom Pseudomonadati; phylum Pseudomonadota; class Alphaproteobacteria; order Rhodospirillales; family Thalassospiraceae; genus Thalassospira; species Thalassospira sp. UBA848. The sequence goes on from NZ_DBGS01000038.1 coordinate 110,576, forward strand.
GATCACAGCGTTCAGAACCATTCGATTTTGCTGCGCTATGCCGACAAGGGATTTGCCTATTCCGGGGATGGCAATGTAACGGCCGATACCGCAGCCCTGTTTACGGGTGCAGATCTTGTTTTTCAGGAAACCTATCTGATCAAGCATGATCCGCAACATGCAGCCCATTGTGATCTGGAAACGGTTTTGAAACTGGCATCGGACATGCCCGGCGCGCGATTCTGGCTTTATCACATCAAACGCAATGTCCGCGCGGAAATGGCCCATATGCTGCGTGGGAACGAGCAGGTCCGCATCGCCGCACCCGGCGAAGTCATCGAAATCCGCTAGGCCATATCGGAGAGCACCTTATTTATTCGGGCATGCTTTCTTTCAGGCAATAAAGCACCTCATAGGGTGCTGTCAGTTGTGGCAGGTGTCCGTATGAATCGATGATGTGTAACGTGCTGTTGGCAAGTTTAGCATTCAGATAATGACCAACTTCCAGCGGTACGGCAGGATCCCGGGCGGGTTGAATGATTGTGGTTGGGATAGTAATTTTTGGCAGGATATCGCGGAAGTCAGACTGAAAAATGAACCGTGCTATCTTGAGTGCGGTTTGGGTTGGCATGGCCAGAAGGCCGGACGCAAATTCACGAACGAACAGGGGAAATTCGTCGCCGACAATCACCGGGGCGAACCCGTTTGCCCAATCTTCGTAACCTGCTTCCATTGCGCCAAAAAGACCATCGAGATCATCTTGGGAGAAACCGCCGTGATAGCCGTCTTCATTGAGATAGCGCGGTGAAGGCGCAATCATGGAAATATGATCAAATATCTCGGGGCGTTTGGAGGCCGCGATCAAGGCAACCATACCGCTCACGGAATGCGTCAGTATTTTTGTAGATGAAATGCCTTGTTCATCAAGGATCGCTATCAGATCGTCGGCAAAAGCGGTAATGGATGTATGTCTTCCGTCTTCGAATGTTGCCCTGCTGTTCGGGCCTGCCCCTGCGAGGTCATACACCCCGATATCGTAATGTTTGAGAAGTTCTGGCAACAACAGTCGCCAACTACGATGATCGGTCCCGAACCCGTGCGACAGCACCATCAAAGGGGCATCCGCGTGCCCGCGAGCATTGCGGATCAGGCGCCAGTTATGCAGCTCTGACAGTGTTTTCAATGCTTTCTCGTTCGACGTGCCGGTCAACTTGATCAAACCTCCGAATGAACTGAAAAAAGTACCCGGCGGGGCGGGTACTTCAAAAGCATCTTAACGTTGTAGACGACTTAGTGAACCGAGCGTGGTTCCATGTCGTGCTGGCGGATGGCTGCATCCGCCACGGCATGGTTTTCGAATGACGCGATGTGGGTCCCGTCGGCGGTAAATACGCCATAAACCATTTCATCACTGTCTTCTTCGGTATTGGGGACCTGACGCACATAGGCAAAGTCATGAATACCCAACAGCGCGAAATCACCATTTGACAAAAGGCCGGTGTCTTGGCCGATGCGCTGGTCGCTTTTGCTATCGTGGTTGGCTGTTCGATTTGTCATTTAAACCACTCCTTGGTTAGGCTTTGCCGTCTTTGGTATCGGCATTGCTGTCCTCTTCCTCGACTGTCATGTCGATGGTTTTGGAAGGCACAGCTTTTTTCTTGTTCGAGCCAATCGCGATTTCACGCACGACCGGTTCCGGCATGGGTCGGTTAAGGTCAACATGCAACAGACCGTTATCCAGATGCGCCCCAACGACTTCGATGCCTTCGGCAAGAACGAAGGACCGCTGGAACTGGCGTGACGCAATGCCACGATGGATATAGACCCGTTCACTGTCATCATCGGTGTGTTTGCCCCGGATGATCAGCTGGTTGTCCTCGGTGGTTACCGACAGGTCGTCTTCGGCAAATCCGGCAACTGCGACGGTAATGCGCAGTTTGTTCTCACCGATCTGCTCGATGTTATAGGGTGGATAGCCCTCGGCTTTGGTTTTTGATACCTGATCAAGAACGCGTTCGATCTGGTCAAAGCCCAAAAGCAATGGGCTGTTAAACATTGATATTCGCGACATTGCAGCACCTCCTCCGTCAGAGCGAGTGTGGTTATGTTCGGATCCCGCGCAATTTGCGTTTTGGGCACCCGTTTGTTCGACCCGAAGCATTCGGCATCGAACGTTTCATCTATTCAAATAAATGTGGTTTTCCCATCAATAGTCAAGCCTTGCCTGCATTGCGCAGACCGGATGTGGCCTATTTGCCTGCCTGTGTGAGATCGGGCATGGCTTCAAGCGCATAATAGGCCACCGACTGGTCCTTGCCGCGAAGCGCAACTTCATGTTTCACCGCATTTTCCGGCAAGGGAATCGGCCCGTGATCAAACAGCGTTTTGGAAATAATCAATGGCACCCCATGCCCCTTGGTCTCGGCTTCCAGACGCGCAGTGGTGTTGATCGTATCGCCGATCGCACTGATATTCTCGCGGCCGGGCGGGCCCATTTCCCCGACGATGGCCTTGCCCATATGGATGCCAATCCCGATGCGCAAAGGATGGGGCAGTTCGGATTTCAGATGCAGGTTCAATCCTTCAATCCGGCGCAGCATTTCAGCCGCCCCTTCAAATGCCTGCAAGATGGTGCGTTCTGTATCTTCGCTTTCATGTCCGTAAAGCGCCATCAGGCCATCACCGGTAAACTGCGCGTAGTAGCCACCCGTGCCCCGCAGTGCCTCGGTCATCTCGGCAAAGAACTGATTAAGGATGAAAAGCACGTCATAGGGCATCTTGCTTTCACCGAGCTTGGTCGAATCGCGCAAGTCGATAAAGATGCAAACAACCTGTCTTTCACTGCCCGAAAGCCCACCGGGACGCCGTCCGTCGCGCGCGGTGGCGTTGGGCGGCAAAAGCGGTGCAACCGCCAGGTCGTTCTGTGGTCTGATCTGACAGGCAAGGCGCATGCCCTTGGGGGCTTGAATGCTTTTAAGTGCTGCTGCCTCGATCTGGCCGGGTTCCGCCAGTTGATCTGTGCCCGATCCGCAATGAATACGACATGTGGTGCAGCGCCCATGTCCACCGCAAACCGATGCCATCGGGACGCCCGCATCGCGCAGTGCTTCCAGTGCTGTGGCACCGGGGGGGACGCGGACAAACCGGCCATTGGGCAGGCTTAGCATCGGCCCACGCCTGACGCGATCAATGGTCTGGCGGATCTGACGGACCCCAAAGGGTGCAAGGGCAAGCGCGATGCTTATGATCGAGAACGGCAGAATGGCATTTTCATAAAAGTTGATGGCTGCCTGGTTAACATTGGCGGCATCAAGCACGCCAAATACATATTTGCGTCCGCCTTCCTCCGCACGGCGGATTACCTCGGCCGCGGCTGCCCCATAACCGGCAAGTGCCAGTGTCGGGATCAGGATTGAAAGCGTGCCAAGCGTGTTGCGCCATTTCGGATAGAACGGTTTGACCCGAAGCCAGAAATGAATACCGATACAGCCATGTGCCCAGACGACAATCACCGTGATCGCCTGCAAGATGCCCTGAAACGGAATGAAGACCGCCAGATCAAGCAGAACGCGCTCGAACGGTGATGCGACGTCAAAGCCCAGATCAATGATCCGGGTAGCGATGATGTGACGAAACAGCAGGAACGGAATGCACAGGCCCAAGATCATCTGGGCCCATTCAGATTTGCGCAGGCGCAAAGTACGGCGGCTGGTCAACCGCGCCGTCGCCAGCAAAAAATGCGTGACAAGAGCGGCCAGCAAAAGGATCTCAAGCGGCGGGAACTGCCAGATCTCGGTGGTGTATTCCCCGACAGTCTCCATCAGTTCCGGTGAAACGATGCCTGCGGCATGGTTGAACAGATGGGTCAGCACATAGGCAAACATGGTCAGGCCGGAATACAGCCGCAAATTTTGAATCATCGCTTCACGTGCCCGCTTTTCACTTGCTCATCTCTCACGCAGTCCAACCTCCCGCAGTCCAAACAGGCGTCGACATTCTGTGGTCGATCATGTCCTTTTGGCGCCGTCCTGTTGTGGCAGGATCATGCAATACTTTTGGTTGATAAAGTGTTTTGCCTCTTCAGGCACGAAAAAAGCCATCAGGACATCTGATGGCTTTCTTTGATTTCGCGTGGTTCGTAACCAGTATGATCTTGGCCTAGGCTGCAGATCGAATGCGCTTCTGGGTCATGAACTTGACCATGGAGCGCGCAAAATCCGTGCTTGTGATCGGGGTTTCAAGCGATTTCATCGCCGCCTCATGCACGTCGTCAGGGATCAGGTCATAACGTGCCTGCAAAAGGGCTGTTTCATAAGGCTTCATGAATTCCGGGTGTGGCTGGATCGAGGCGGCGTTATCGCCATATTGCAAACCGGCATAGGGGCAAAAATCGGAACTTGCCCAGACGGTCGCATCCTTCGGTGGCTCTACCACCTGATCCTGATGGAAGGCATTGATACGGATGGTGGCCGGGCTATCAGAAAGCCAGTCGCTGTTACTGGCGTCCACTGCATATTCATGCGCACCAACGCCCCAGCCCTTGTCCGATTTAACAACCTTGCCGCCGAGCGCCGTTGCCAGAATCTGATGACCAAAACAGATGCCAAAGACCGGCTGACCAGCGCCAACCGCTTCACGCAGGAAGTCCTGCAGGCGGATCATCCATGGTGCGTTCTCATAGACCCCATGCTTGGAGCCCATGATCACCCAGCCATCCGCATCGCTGATTGAGGCGGGGAAAAAATTCTCCAGCACAGTCCAGGTCTCGAACTCCAAGCTAGGGTCAACGTCGCCAAGCAGCTTTTCGAGCATGCCGGGGTAGGAAGCAAAATCGTCGCGAAGTTCTTCCGGGGCGAATCCGGTCTCAAGAATGCCGATCTTCATGCAAAAACCTCTGTGGTCGTCAATGTGGCGCTGTTGCTGAGTTATGGGATTCTAACGCCAAAGACAAGCCCGGTGCTGCGAGATTTTATGCAAAATTTGACGGGAAATGCGAAACCGCCCGGCGGGATGCACGGGCGGTTGCACAACCTGCGGCCATTTGGCCGGGGGGGCAGGTTGGCCGCAGGTGATTTTTTCAGGCTTATTTGTTCAGGCCAAGAACACGGGCACTGCCCATGCCAACAATCATCGCGACCACAAAAATGATTGTGTCCGTATGTCCGAATGCCAGTGCACTCAATGCCGGACCCGGGCAATAACCCACCAGACCCCAGCCGATGCCAAACAAAACACCACCGCCAACCAGCTTGGTGGTAATGGCGCGATTGGTCGGCAAGTTCATCTCGCCACCACAAACGGCCTCGGTCCGGTTTTTCGCAAACTGGAAGATCGGAATGGCAACCGCCAGACCACCGCCCATCACAAAGGCAAGGCTCGGGTCCCATCCACCATCGGCAATTGCCCAAATATCAAGGAAACCCAGCACCTTCTGTGGGTCGATCATGCCCGAAATATAAAGGCCAAAGCCAAAAATGGTGCCACAAATCAGGGAAACAATCGTACGCATCACATGCCCCCCATCAGATGTCGGGTCACCAGAACCGTGACAAAACCAGCGATCATGAAGGACAGGGTTGCGACCAGCGATCGCAGCGAAAAGCGCGAAAGCCCGCAAATACCGTGACCGCTGGTGCAGCCGCTGCCGATCGTGGTGCCCAGTCCAACAAGAAGACCAGCAGCAACAATCACCGGCAGCGAACTGGTCACCACACTCTGGGCTTCAATCTCGGTCGCGTTCATCAAAATGAACGGACCGGCAATCAGGCCAATTACAAAGGCAAGACGTTCAAAAACAGCTGCACCTGCTTTGGTCGGTGTTAACAGACCACCAAGGATGCCACTGATTCCGGCAATCCGACCATTGAGCAAAAGATAAAGGCCGGACGCCAATCCAATAAGTCCACCGCCAATCAGGGCGGAAATCGGCGTGAAGTTTTCCATCGTTTCATCCATCGAAATCAGAATTTATATTAATGTATGATAATCAATTGATTTTATCAACGGTCATGAGAATAATTTTCTCAGCAACCCAAGGAAGCGTAGCCATACAGCCATGATTTAGAACGACTAAAAGGCGAAATCTCCATTCGTTGGATGACGTTAAACCGATTATGGTGGGGTGCAAAAGTACGATCCAAATTAAGCATCTGATTTTACTGTATTTTATCTATCTTGCCAAAGTTCCAAAATAGGAAGATACAGCACTATCTTTGGCAGTGGTTTCGGCTTGGTGGCCGACACCCTCTTTCGGACTTCTGAACATAGATGAGCAAGGATCGTATGTCGGCCAGTCGGCGGCTTGATGTCGCGCTGGCGCTGGTATCGCAGGGAGACTACATCGCTGCGATTGATGTTGCGCGCGCTGCATTGGCAGCCGACAGCGAATGGGACGAAGCCCATTTCAGCTTGGGCGACATGTATGAACGTGCGGGTGAACACGAAAACGCCATAGAGGCCTTTCGCCAGTATCTGATGCTTGATCCTGCGGATCGCATGGGTGCGGAAGTGCGCCTGACATTACTGGGTGCCACTGCCCTGCGTGATCGATTGCCACCGGATTACGTCCGCGCGTTGTTCGATGATTATGCGCCGCGCTTTGAAATCAGCCTGCGTGACCGTCTGGCCTATCGCGGACCGGAATTGTTGTTTGAGGCCATCCGTGCTCACTTGCCCAATATGCCGCGCCCGCTCGAAGCGCTTGATCTTGGCTGTGGTACCGGCCTCGTGGCGGAGGTCCTTGCAGGGTATGTCGATGCGATTGACGGCATTGATCTGTCGCCACGCATGATCAACCGCGCGCGCGCCAAGGGGCTTTATCGCACCCTGATCGCTGGTGACATCACCGATATTCCGTCGGAAATTGGCAGTGATTACAGCCTGGTGATTGCTGCAGATGTTCTGAATTACCTTGGGGACCTTGCCCCGGCGATCAGAGCTGCACATGCGCGGATGAAACCCGGTGGGTTGATTGTCTTCAGTCTCGAAGAAGGGGATGTCTTCCCGTTTGATCTTGGTCCCGGCCAGCGGTTTCGCCATCACGGGCGCGCCATCGGTGAATGGTTGACCGAATGCGGGTTTGATCTGGTCTCGGATGCGATGGGGGTCTTGCGACAGGAAAAGGGCAACCCGGTCGAAGGCCGCATTCTTGTCGCACGTGCCAGTGATGTCTTGGTGCATATGGCCGGTGATCTGATCATACCGGTGGATCCTGATCAGGCAGCGGGCCAGACTCTGCATTAACCGGACTCTGCATTGAATTGCCGTTTGGACTGTCCATACACAAAACACCCCGTAACCAGTGGCGACGGGGTGTTGTTGTATCTGATCCGGATGATGGCCCTAGACAGGCACGCCCCGAATAACCGCAACTTCGTGATAAAGCGGTACATTCGGGTCCTTGTTGATCAATTCCTGTGCCTTGGTGGCCGAAAGCGGTTGCTTGCCTTCCGGGTCGCCATAGAATTTGCAGACCAGTTGTTTTTCAAGTCCGGTCCCGCTCAACGCCTTTTCAAGCATGACAAAGAACGAAATATCCGTTCCTGCATGTTGCAGCACGATTTTTGACGCGATCTTTTCTGGCTTGTAGCCATTGGCTTCAAAGCATTCGCAAATGATCTCGGTCCCGATACGGCAACCGAAATTCATCACCAGTTCGGCCTTGGGCGCATGTTCGCGAATACGACGCATCAATGCCTCGTTCAGGCCAAGGCCCACCGAGTTGTAGGGATAGTCGTCAAACAGGCTCCAGGGATAATAATGCGCGATATGATCTTCGGCCTCGTCGCCAGCCCCTTCGGCCAGTTCAATCGATTGTGCCTCGCGAAAGGCGGTCAGGCGTTCGTCACTGGGTTCGCCCACCTGCGGAATACAGGCAATCACCACATCGGTTTTGCCGACTTTCTCGCGCGCTTCGTCCGTATCGACAAGGCTGACACTGCCGTGGACGGGTTCGAAATGTCTGGCATGTTCCGGGGAAAGGCTTTTGATATTGCGTTCTGCCAGAACGACAAGGCGGGGATCAAGGTCACTGCCATACACGCGTTTGACACCGCAATTTCGCAAGATAAAGGCAACGTTGATGCCTGTGCCGACCCCGACCTCGTAAACGGTTTTGCCTTTAAGGTCGGCACGCGAAAGGCCTTCCTGAAAGGTTTGTGTCCATGGATCTTCGGGATCAAAGGCGAAGTCGGGTGTTTCGGGATCGCTTTCGTATCGACTGGGTGTCTCACTGCTCTCTTCGGCGGTCTCTAACATAATACTTCCTGTTTTTTGCGCATCATCTGGTCGCAGGACGCAGTCGGTCATGTCAAAACCACCAAGACATTTGGCGACAAGGCAGCCAGATGCTTTGGTTTGACCGGCCCCTGTGACGGCAGCCGTGATCGACACCCCTGTGCCGATGCGCAGTTCTTTATTTTATGACCGTCGCGCCCACTTCAAAGCGACGGGATGCCATTCAGGCATCATGGACGGGAAGATCGCCGGCGACGGTTACCGGCCTGGGCAAGGCGACTGTGCGCCTGTCAGTTTACCGCGGCAAACTGCTTTGCATCACTTGCCAGCTGAACCTCATCGGCCAGCGGACCAAGCGAGTCTGCCAGTCGTTCACAATTGCAATCTGATCCAACCAGAACATTAAGCGGCGATGCGCCGTCTTCACGTCCAACCAGTGCCTGCATGATCCGCAGAAGGGTCGGGGCCGGGGACAGACCGTTACAATCAATTGTGTTCGATACTTGCATGTTGTTTTCTCCTTGTCTGGCGAGCAGGAGCTTCGGCACACCGCCGGGGACGGTATGAAATGCCGCAGCATGACGTGTTTCCAATGCCCGCATCTGATGTGGGCAAACGAACAGAAACACTTTCGACCATCGCGCGATCCCAGCATCAAACCACTCTTGGTGGTGTCCATGGCGTGACAGATGGCCTGATCCAAAGGCCTGTTCTGTCGGCTGGGCGGTCTTGAGGCTGATTTTGGCAATCAACCCGTTCTGGCCTTGAATGTCATATCGCATTGCGACTGTCGCGCGTCAGCACACGTTATTATTTTCAATGTGGTAGGTTGCAAAATCACATCGCGTGATGGTTGCTGAACCTTGACCAGAACACACCGGAAAATTCTCCGGATCGACCTTGTTGAATTCAATCGTAGCAGTCGGCGGGTGGGTGTCAAGGACGTATTTGGTTATATTTTGCGCAATTGGTCTAAGAGATTAAATTTTAATCACAAAGATCCCCCGTTCCCGCCCAAAGATTTGGACAGGTTGAAGGGTGGTTCCAAAAATATGACAATCAGCAAGCATTTACCGCACTTGCGAAGGGCAAAATGCATTGCCGTGGTGTGAGGTCCTAGTCGCGGAAACCGGGGTCCAGCCGGTCAGCAAGGCGCATTTGTGCATCCCATTCCAGTGCAACGTCCCCGTCGTCATAGGCCATCTGGCTGAATTGTTCGGAAACGCGTTTGATGATGGTGTCATCAATCGCCCGAAGCGGACGTCCCATCGCCAAAGTGGATTCCTGAATCTCGCATGCGCGATTGAGATAAAACATGTTGGAAAACATTTGTCCGGCGGTTGCGCCAACCGTCAACAGGCCATGATTGCGCAAGATCAGGGCGATGTTTGTGCCGAGTGCTTCAACGATTCTCTCACGCTCCTCAAGATCAAGCGCGATGCCCTCGTAATCGTGGTAGCCGATCTGGCCGTAATACTGCAGCGCGATCTGATTAAGTGGCATCAATCCTTCTTCAAGGCACGAAACTGCAAATCCCGACCGTGTATGGGTATGCATCACCCAGGCGGCATCATGACGCCCGATATGCACTGCACTGTGAATGGTGAAGCCTGCCGGGTTTACCCTGTACGGGCTGTCGGCGACCTTGTTTCCGTCGACATCGATCTTGACCAGCGAAGACGCTGTAATTTCCTCCCACATCAGCCCATAGGGATTGATCAGAAAATGCCCCGGCTCGCCGGGAACGCGGGCTGAAATGTGGGTATAGATCGTGTCCGTCATCTTGTAATGCGCCGCAAGCCGGTAACAGGCGGCAAGTTCGATGCGGCACTGCTTTTCAGCCTCGCTGATTTCGCTGTCGCTCATGACGCTGGTGTGGGCGTCCTTCTGTGTTGCGATATGCATCCCGGACTCCATTGATCTGATCAAACGGCTTTACTCTTTGATATACACCTGTTTAACTGAGGATGGAACCAAAGCGCAAATTTTCTTGTGTTGGTACCCGTAAATCGGGTGCGACAATCAGGGGCAATAGCGCAGAAAATGACTGTTCAGGGGGCTTTGACTGATGGCGGCGGCAGAACCGATTTATGGTGTTCTTCTTAGCGATTCGATGGATCTCAAAAGCTATTATTCGCTTGATTTCGGGGATGCGGCCCCGGATGTCCGCCTGCTCAAGCCCGAAGAAGTCACCAACCCGGATCTGATCCGGTTCGCGGTTTGCTGGCTGCCGGGTCCGGCGGCTTTTTCGCCCTATCTCAACATTGAAATGGCGATGTCGGTTGGCGCCGGTGTCGATGATTTGCTTAAACATCCCGGCTTGGGCAAGGATGTCGCGATTTGTCGGGTGCGCGACCCCAATCAGGCACATTTGATGGCGGGTTATGCCGTGCATGAAGTGGTTCATGTCGAACGCGGCTTTGCCCAGATGCAGCAAAATCAGGCCAGGGCGGAATGGGCCCCGCCCGCGATCCGCCCGCCACGCGATCTTAAGGTTGCCGTGCTTGGCCATGGCTCCATGGGGGCATGTGTTGTTCAGGCCTTGGCGGCTTCTGGCTTTAGCGTTTCGGTGGCGTGTCGGCGGGATCCAAGTGATCCGGTCGAAGGCGTGCAATATTTCACCGGTAACGACTCGGTTCTGCAATCGGTGGCCGGACAGGACGTTGTCATCAATGTCTTGCCGCTCACGACCGAGACAGAGGATGTTCTCAATGCCGACCTGTTTTCAAAAATGGCCAGGGGTGGCTGGCTGATCCAGATCGGACGCGGCGAACATCTGGTCGAGGATGATCTGGTCGCGGCCCTTGATAGTGGTCAGCTTGCCGGGGCGACTCTTGATGTGTTTCGCACTGAACCGTTGCCATCCGACCATCCCTTCTGGACGGATCCGCGCCTACGCATCACGCCACATATCGCCAGTGATACAACGCCGCATATCGTCGCCGAGCAGGCCTTGCAATCCGCCCGTGAATTGCATGCTGGCAAACCGCTTAGCCTCGCTGTCAGCCGCGGTCAGGGCTACTGACCGGTCTGTTGGGCATGGTCGTACCCAATTGCGGCCTTGAAACCAAATCAAAATTATTCAATTGTATAACAGTGTGCCGTCACCTTCCTGTCGGCTTGCGATTCGTCATCCTTTCGGGAACCGGGAATGAGCCGAAAAACATTTCAACGCCTGTCGCTTGATGTGCGCCGCCGCAGTTTGATGGAGGCGACATTGACATGTGTCGCCCGCCACGGGCTGCATGGGGCATCGGTGCGCCGGATCACCGAGGAAGCCGGGGTGACGGTCGGGCTGGTGCGCCATTACTTCGGCAGCAAGGATGACATGATCCGCAATGCCTATGCCTATCTGGTCGGGCAGCTGACGGCACAGGCCAGTGAAAGCGCACGTGCCACCGAAGGCACACCAGAAGCCAAACTGGCAAGCTTCCTGCGCGCCAATATGACCAAGCCAAACATGGACGAAGAAACGGTCTCGCTTTGGGCGACCTTCATTGGCCGGGTGCGCCATGATCCGGGCTTTGCCGAAATACATCGCGATGGCTACCGCGAGTTTCTCAATGTGCTTGAAATCCTGATCGAACCGGTCCTGATCCAGCACGGTTGTCCCTACAGCGTTACGATTTGTCGCAACCATGCGATTGCCCTCAATGGCCTGATTGATGGCCTTTGGATGGAAGGGGCGCTTAATTCCGGCTTGTATGCGCAGGATATCCTGCCTGATCTGATCACGGGTGCTTCCGAACGCCTGCTTGATTTACCGGCCGGGGCGTTGTCTGCGCCCGATATCGCACTGCAATCCACCCAACATCCCACACAACAAAGTAAACCGTCATGAGATACGCGAAGATTACCGATCGTCTTGCCGAACTGGGTGGGGCAAAGTGGGCCGTCCACAACACCGCCCGTGATCGCGAGGCCGAAGGTGCCAAGATCATCGAACTGACAATTGGCGAACCTGACATTCCTGTCGATCCGGCCCTGATTGACACGTGCGAGGCCTCCATGCGGCGTGGCCGCACCCATTATTCCAATGGTCGGGGCGAGGTCGGTTTGCTTGATGCGCTGGTGGAAAAATACAAACCCGTCTGGCCGGATGTTACGCCCGAAAACATCCTGTGTTTTCCCGGCACGCAGACCGCCCTTTATACCGTCATGACGGCTCTTGTGGATGCCGGGCAAGGCGTGCTGGTCGGTGATCCCTATTACGCGACCTATGCCGGGGTAATCCGTGCATCGGGCGCAGAACTGCAATCCGTTCCACTGTCGATCGAGCATGGCTTTATCATGCAGCCCGACGACCTGCGCGCGGCCATCACCAGGGACAGCCGTGTGTTGCTGCTTAACACGCCACACAATCCGTCCGGCGCGCTGCTGGATCGCGCAACACTGGTCGAACTTGGCAAGATCGCCATCGAACATGATCTGTGGATTGTCTGTGACGAGGTCTATGAGGATCTGGTGTTTGAAGGCACCTTTGCCTCTCCGCTTGAAATCGAAGAGCTGCGTGATCGCACCATCGTCACATCCTCGATCTCGAAAACCTTTGCTGCCACCGGCTTTCGCAGTGGCTGGGCCGTTGGCCCCGAAGAACTCTGTACCAAAGTCCTGCCAATTTCCGAAACCATCCTGTTTGGCAATCAGCCCTTCATCGCCGACGCGACCGAGGTGGCACTTCGCGGCAATTTCGATACGGCGGCGCGCATGTGCAAAAGCTATGCTGCGCGCGTGGACATGATCGAAACCGAACTTGCCGGCTGCGATGTGCTTAAGCCGGGCAAGGTATCAGGTGGCATGTTTGCCATGATTGATGTC
>NZ_DBGS01000135.1:0-25182 GCF_002295455.1 Thalassospira sp. UBA848
GTATCTCGGAATTGATGTCGGCACTTCGGCAGTCAAGGCACTGTTGATTGATGAAAACTCGGTACCCCTTGCCGAGGCCGATGTTCCCTTGTCGGTTTCAAGCCCCCACCCGTTCTGGAGCGAGCAAAACCCCGCCGACTGGTGGGATGCCACCCTGAAGGCCATCGACGCCTTGCAGCGCGAAAATCCTGCGGCCATTGCCGCGACCCGCGCCATTGGCCTGTCCGGGCAGATGCATGGCGCAACCTTGCTGGGTAGCGATGACAAACCCCTTCGCCCCGCCATCCTGTGGAATGACGGGCGAGCCACCAAAGAATGCGCCGAACTCGACACTGCCCTGCCCGACCTTGGGCAACGGGCAGGAGTGGCAACCATGTCGGGCATGACCGCGCCCAAGCTGCTCTGGCTGCAAAAACACGAACCCGATCTGTTTGCCAAAATCAAAACCATCCTGCTGCCCAAGGATTACATTCGCTTTTGCCTGTCGGGCGACAAGGTCACCGAAATGTCGGATGCCGCAGGTACGCTATGGCTTGATGAACAAAGCCGAAGCTGGAACCAAAGCGCCATTGAGGCTTGCGGATTGACCCCTGATCAATTGCCCGAACTGGTTGAAGGATCCGATATCACCGGCACGCTTCGCGCCGAACTGGCAGACCGCTGGGGAATGGCCGGAAACGTCATCATTGCCGGGGGTGGTGGCGACGCCGCAACAGGCGGAATAGGTGTCGGGGCGGTTTCGCACGGCGACGGGTTCATTTCGCTGGGCACCTCGTCACAGATTTTCATCGCCTCGGACAAATACCGTCCCAAGCCCGAAGAACTCCTGCACAGTTTTGCCCACGCCATCCCGAACCACTGGTTTCAGATGGCCGTGCTGCTTAACGGGGCAAGTTGCCTGAAATGGGCCGCCGACCTTTTGGGCGAAAGCGACATTGCCGCCTTGCTCAACCGGGTCGAGGCACAACACAAAGCGCCCTCAGATGTCGTGTTTCTGCCTTATCTGAACGGTGAACGCACCCCGCATAACAACCCTTATGCCCGTGGCGTGTTTTTCGGACTGGGTAGTGATACAGGACGCGAAACCATGGTCCAGGCCGTGCTTGAGGGGGTCGGTTTTGCCCTGAGTGATGCACAATCAAGATTGCATCAGGCGGGCGCACATTGTGACCTGCCCGGCGTGATTGGCGGCGGCGCACGCAGCCGCTACTGGATACAGCTCATCGCCGATATCCTGGGCAAGCCGCTTGCCCGCTATGAAGGGGCGGCCAAAGGCCCGGCCTTTGGGGCAGCACGTCTGGCACGGCTTGCACTGACCAATGAACCGGTCGGGGATGTCTGCGTCAAACCGGCAATCGAGGAGGTCATCGAACCCGATCTTGCCCGCAATGCGTCCTATCAGCCGCGCTTTGCGAAGTTTCAGCGCATTTATGCCGCCTTGTCGGCGGAATTCACCCCCGAATAAGCCGTCTTGAACAAGTATTTTGAGCAAGCCTGATACGTTGGCCCAAGGCGGATGGCATTGAAAATTTTGGGATATCGGTGAATTTTGGCGACCGCGCCCTTTAAACCTCTGAATTGGTGCCAACATTAATTTAGTGGAATTAACTTATACGCACGGACAGATATGACGATTGCAGTTGTCGGAAGCTCGAACTTTGATTTCGCCGCCAAGGTGGCGAAGCTTCCCACGCAGGGACAAACTGTTGTCTCCCATAACTACAGAACGGGTCCAGGTGGCAAGGGATGCAATCAGGCGTTCGCTGTCGCACGTCTGGGTGTGCCACCGATTTTCATTTCAAAGATCGGTGATGACCTTCTCGGGCGTCAACTGCTTGAAACGCTGACCCTCGAAGGGCTTGATACCACCAATATGGTGGTCGCAAACGAAGCCCAGACCGGTATCGCGCTTATTTCGATTGATGACGCCGGCGAAAACATGATCACGGTTGTCGGTGGTGCCAACATGACCATGTCCCGGTCTGACCTGCATGAAAGACAGGCATGCTTGCGCGAATGTGACTATCTGCTGTTGCAACTTGAATGTCCCGTGGTCGCGGTTGACTGTGCAATCAAATACGCCCGTGAAGGGCAGGCAAAGATCATTCTTGATCCGGCACCTGTTGCTGATTTGGTTGTGATGCGCGATTTACTGGCCCTGACCCATATCGTCACCCCCAATCAAAGCGAATGCAGCGCCTTAACCGGCATTGCCCCCATTGATGAGCACTCCGCCCGTGCCGCCAGCGACAAACTGCATGAAATGGGCCCGGAAACCGTGGTGCTCAAAATGGGTGGCGCCGGTGCGTTTTATTCATCAAACGGGCAAACCGGGATGGTCCCGGGCTTTAACGTCAACACGATTGATACTGTCGGTGCCGGGGATTGCTTTAATGGCGGTCTGGCTGTCGCCCTGCATGGCGGTCAGTCACTTCATGACGCTGTCGGCTTTGCCTGCGCGACCGGCGCCCTTGCCACGACAAGCGAAGGTGCTGCAGACGCAGCCCCCCTTCTGGAAGACGTTTTAAACCTGATCGAAAGCCGCGCGGCCTGAGGCCGGGAGGTTAATCCTCAGGACGTCTGATCAATCAACTGATCGAAATACGTGATGACCTCTGGCGCGTCCCAGCGGGCAATGCCTTCAAGCTTGCCGCGCAAATCACCATTGGCATCATAGACAAAACTGGTCGGCAGGCCCCGCGCACCCATCTGGCGGGCAATCGCACCACGCGGATCGAGAACAACATCAAGGTTCTCGATTCCATTCTTTTCAAAGAATTCTTTCACCGCATCGGCACCGCCACGGTCCTGACTAAGGGCCAGAACACGGAACGGCTTGTCTGCCATTTCGACCGCCAAACGATCCAGATCCGGCATTTCCTTGACGCACGGAACGCACCAGGTCGCCCAAAGATTGACCAAAACAACCTGTCCTTTCAGGCTGTTAAAGGCGATCTCATTGCCATTTTCATCGACAAACGCCAGATCTTCGGGCAAAGAACCCCCATCCGATGGCATGACCATCTTTGAAAGTTCTTGCGGTAATTGCGTATCAGCAAAGGCAGGGGTTGCATAAATGCCCGAGATGGCGACAATCACGCCAAGTTTTATGTAACGAAGCAATGCTTTCACAGCACCCACCTTTCCAAGACTGCGGATCACGATGACCGACCAAAACGCCACTGACCAGAATAACGCAAACTCCCTTTGGGGCGGCCGCTTTGAAGCAGGCCCGTCAGCCATTATGGAAGAAATCAACGCTTCCATCGGCTTTGACAAGCGCCTTTACGCCCAGGACATTCAGGGCTCCAAGGCCCACTGCGCCATGCTGGTCGAGCAGAACATCATTCCCGCTGAAGATGGCGAAAAGATAACCAATGGTCTAGACCAGATTCTTCAAGAAATCGAGAGTGGCGAATTCAAATTCTCAGCCGCCCTTGAAGACATCCACATGAACGTTGAAAGCCGCCTGCGTGAACTGATCGGCCCGGCCGCAGGGCGCCTGCATACTGCGCGTTCGCGCAATGATCAGGTCGCGACCGATTTCAAACTGTGGGTTCGTGATGTTGCGCTTGGCGATCTGGAAGCCGGTCTGAAGGGCCTTCAGGAAGCCCTGATCACGCAGGCTGAAACCCATGCTGAAACCATCATGCCGGGCTTCACGCACCTGCAGGCGGCCCAGCCGGTCACGTTCGGTCATCATCTTCTGGCCTATGTCGAAATGTTTGGCCGTGATCGCGGGCGCGTTGCCGATTGCCGCGCACGTGTGAACGAAAACCCGCTGGGGTCTGCGGCCCTTGCTGGCACCCCCTACCCGATTGACCGTCACATGACGGCAAGTGCGCTGGGCTTTGATCGCCCGACGGCGAACTCGCTTGATGCGGTATCGGATCGCGACTTTGCGCTTGAATACCTCAATGCTGCATCGATTGCGGCCATGCATCTGTCGCGACTGGCCGAAGAAATGGTCATCTGGTGCTCTGCCCAGTTCCGCTTTATCGGCATGTCTGACAAGTTTTCGACCGGCTCTTCGATCATGCCGCAGAAACGCAACCCGGATGCGGCCGAACTGATCCGCTCCAAGATCGGGCGTATTGTTGGCTGCTATAACGGTTTGATGCTGTCGATGAAGGGCCTGCCGCTGGCCTATTCCAAGGATATGCAGGAAGACAAGGAACCGGTTTTCCAGGCCCATGACCATCTTGGTCTGTGCGTTGCGGCCATGACCGGCATGATCGCCGACATGAAAGTGTTTGCCGACAATATGCGTGCGGCTGCCGGTGCAGGTTACACCACCGCCACCGACCTTGCCGACTGGCTTGTTGCCGAACTGGGCATGCCGTTCCGCGATGCCCACCATGTTGTTGGCGCAACAGTTAAACTGGCCGAAACCAAGGGCTGCGATCTTGATCAGCTGTCGCTTGAAGACCTTCAGGGGATTGAACCCAAGATCACCAATGCGGTTTATGATGTGCTGACAGTCGAGGCATCGGTTGCCGCCCGCCAAAGCTTTGGTGGCACCGCCCCGGTCCGTGTGAAGGAATCCGTTGCGGCCGCAAAGGAAAGGTTTCTGAAATGAACAACAGCCTGTTGAAACGCGGCACCGTGGTCACACTGGCCATCATGCTGGGACTGTCGGTTGCGGCGTGTGGCAAAAAAGGCCCGCTCGAACCGCCGACCGACAAAGGTTATGAATATCCAAGGGATTACCCGGCCCAATGAACCATTTTGAATATATCAACGGCGAACTGTATGCCGAAGGCGTCTCGATCCGGGAAATGGCTGACAAGGTCGGAACCCCGTTCTTTTGCTATTCGACCGCGACCCTGGAACGCCATTACAAAGTCTATGCCGACGCGTTTGACGGCCTTGATGCCACCGTGTGCTTTGCCGTTAAGGCAAACTCCAACCAGGCGGTCCTGAAAACACTTGCCAATCTTGGTGCGGGTGCAGACGTGGTTTCGGTTGGTGAAATGCGCCGTGCGCTTCGTGCGGGCATGAAACCGGCCAAGATCATCTTTTCCGGGGTTGGCAAGGCCGATGCCGAAATGCGCGAAGCCCTTGAGGCCGATATTGCCCAGATCAATGTCGAAAGCATTCCCGAACTGAACGAACTTAACCGTGTTGCCATCGATATGGGCAAAAAGGCGCGCATTGCGCTGCGCGTCAACCCGCATGTCGATGCCAAGACCCATGAAAAGATCGCAACCGGCAAGGCCGAGAACAAATTCGGCATCGACTGGACCCGCGCGATCGAGGTTTACCGCGACGCGGCCGCCATGGACGGTATCGAAGTCACCGGTATCGCCATGCATATCGGCTCCCAGTTGACCGATCTGGCCCCGTTCCGCGAGGCATTTACGCGTCTGGCCGGGCTGGTTGAACAGCTGCGTTCCGAAGGCATTGATATCCGCAACCTTGATCTCGGTGGCGGGCTTGGCATTGCCTATCAGGGTGAAACACCGCCGCTTCCCGATGCCTATGGTCAGATGGTGCGTGAAACCGTCGGCCATCTTGGTTGCCACATCACCCTTGAGCCGGGCCGCCTGATTGCCGGGAATGCCGGGATCATGGTTTCGCGCGTCATGTATATCAAAGAGGGCGAAGCCAAGCGCTTTGTCATTCTTGATGCGGCGATGAATGACCTGATCCGCCCGACACTTTACAGCGCCTATCACGAAATCATCCCGGTCGATGAACAGGGTGACGACGACAAACAGGTGAAAGTCGATGTGGTCGGCCCGGTTTGTGAAACCGGTGACACCTTTGGCAAGGACCGCGACCTTCCCGATGACCTCAAGGCCGGTGATCTGGTCGCAGTGATGTCGGCTGGTGCCTATGGTGCGGTCATGTCTTCGACCTACAACACCCGTGCACTGACCCCGGAAGTTCTTGTCAAGGGCAACAACTTTGCCATCGTGCGTCCACGTCAGGAAATCGATGATCTGATCAATATGGATCAGGTGCCCTCTTGGCTCAGCAACGCCTGAGGCGCGGTTACTTTCTGATCTGCATTTGCTTTCGGAGCGGTTGGCCATGTGCCAACCGCTCTTTTATTTTGCACCAATCGGGCGAACTGCTTGACCCTTACTGCCAAAAGCCCAAACTCTAAAGAAGCGGGTTGTACTCGAATCCCCGATACAACGCGCATTATGTCGGCAAGCAGGGACCACCAGACGCATGTCGTTGATACCACCCTATCCCGAGATGGAACGCCATGTGCGCAAGACGCGCTTGGTGATGGTGTGGGAGTCTGTCTGGCCCTGCCTGATCCCGGCTCTTTCCATAGGCCTTTTGGTCGTTGGTCTGACACTGACCGGAACGTTTGAGCTTCTCCCGGCGACAGGGCACATCATGTTGCTGTCGGTCCTGTCGGTCGCCGTCATGATTGCTGTGGTCGCCCCATGGCGCAATTTCAAAATGCCCACGCGCCGGGACGTCCTGCACCGGATAGAGATCGACAACCGGCTTGATAACAACCCGCTGCAAAGCCTTGAAGATCACATCCCCGAAACCGACGACCCACTGACCAGCTATCTCTGGCAGCGTCAACTCGGCCTGCATGAAGCCGCTCTGTCAAAGCTGCGGCTGTCGCGGCCGTTGCCCGCAATCACGCGGGTGGATCGCTTTGGCCTGACCGCAATTCCAGTTCTGCTGTTGTTTGTCGGCCTGATGACCGGGGCGGATCACGTGACGGAACGCTTTTCCAAGGCCTTCAGCCCGCTTCAACGTCTGGGGGCTGCGGATTTCACCGCCACCCTTTGGGTCACCCCACCGGCCTATACCGGACAAATCCCGCGCATTTTGCAGTTCAGCTCGCTATCGGAGCAAAATGACAGCAACAGCGCATCAGAAGCCACCGGCGACATCATGGCGGTTCAAGTTCCGGTGGGCGCCACGCTTGATGGCAGTATTTCAAGCATTTGGGCACCGACCCTGACCACGCCGGGTGGTGAAAAATCCTTCACCGAAAGCAGCGAAAACAGCTATGTCCTTTCCACCGCCATCGACCAGCCGGGCCTTTGGCGGATTTCGGTCTGGGGCAATGACCGTCTGACACTCGATATCGAACTTCTGGCAGACAAGGTCCCAAGCCTTTCCTTTATCAGTCCGCCCAGTGTCACCCGTCGCGATCATGTTCGCCTTGATTATGTCGCCAGTGATGATTACGGGCTGGCCAGTCTGGACCTTGTGATCACGCCTGCCGCCGAACAGGACTTGATCGAACAGTATGGCCCGATTGAGCAGGTCGTCATCGACCTCAAGGGCGATGCTGGTGGCACAAGCAGCACAGGCAGCACCGGTGGCAGTACCGCCAACAGCGCCGGTGCCATGCCGACCCGCATTGACGGCCCGCGCTTTGTTGATCTGGTGGCCCATCCGTGGGCGGGCTTGCCGGTCAATATCCAGATGGTATCGCGTGACAATGCCGATCAACCGGGTGAAAGCGATATCCGCTCGCTGATACTGCCTGAACGGGAATTTAGCCACCCGGTCGCGCAAAAGCTGATTGCCATTCGCCGCGGCTTGCTGCGCTATCCTGATCGTGCGCTTGAAATGCATCAGGCCATGCTGCCTGTCCTTTTCGCCCCGCAGGCCTTTAACGGTCATCTGGGCGTGTTCCTGACCCTGTCTGTCGCCGAGAACCGCCTGTCGGCCAACCTGCATGATCGTGACACCCACCAGGATGTCGCTGGCCTTCTTTGGCACATCGCAGAGGAGATCGAACGCGGATCCTATGGCATTGCCGAGCGTAATTTGATGGAGGCCGAGGAGCGACTGCTTGAGGCACTTGCCAATCCCGATGTCACCGAACGTGAAATTGCCCAACTGATTGACGAATACCGGCAGGCGCTGAACGAATATCTCGCCGCCCTGATGCGCGAAAGCCCCGAGGCGACCGAAGAACAACCCGCTGCCAGTGCCACACTCGAACAGCAGGACCTGTCGCGCATCATCGACCAGATTGATGCCCTGATGCGCGCCGGGGCCCGTGATCAGGCCCGCCAGTTGATTGATCGCCTGCGCGAACTGGTCGAAAACATGCAGGTCACCAGCGGCGAAGGCGGCATGGACATCACATCAACACTGCGCGAGATGCTTGACGGCATGCGTGATCTGTCCCGCCGGCAGCAAGACCTGATGAATGATGGTGACAATGCCTCCGCGCAAAACGGCAATGACCCGCGTGCCAGCCAGCAACAGGGGCTTGCCGATGATGCTGGTGAAATCCTTAATAGTCCGGGACTGGGTCAGTTCGGCGATGTCAGTGGTATGAATTCGGTGATTGATGCCATGCGTGGTGCCGCCGATGCGCTTGGACATGATCGTTCGCACGAGGCCCTGCAATATCAGCGACAAGCCATGGACGCGCTTCAACAGGGCATCGGCGAAATCAGCCGCGCGCTCGAAGGTCTAAGCCAGATGGCCCCCATGCTCGAAGAGCTTGACGGATCGGGGCGCCGTGACCCTCTGGGCCGTCCGGTGGGGGGCAGCAATGGTCCAACCATCATCCCGGACGTAAACACCCTTGAACGCGCCTGGCGTATCTTGCAGGAACTCCGTCGCCGTTCCGGTGATCCCGACCGCCCGCAGATCGAACAGGAATATATCGACCGCCTGCTCAAACGGTTCTGATAGGCCTTCCCACCTCCAAACAAAAAAGGCAGCACACGATGTGCTGCCTTCTTGTTATTCGGTCTGCTTCCGGGGTGCTTAAGGCTCAATCGCCTCACGCGGATCCAGGAAGGTCACCTGCAAGCGGGTCGCCGTCGGGTTCGGTCGGCGGATTTTGGTTTCGACCTCCATGCTTTCGCCAACCGGCAGCATCTGTTGCTGCATGGGCATTTCAGCACCGGTCGACACAAGCGATTCATCATAGATCAGCGGAACCTTTTTGCGCTGAACCACACGATCAAGCGGGTCAAGCAGCTCGATCAGAAGGTATGGCAAGGCACGCGGTTCTTCGCTGATATTGACGATCTCGGCCCGGACCACCAGCACATCGACCCCGTCTTCTTCTTCACGGGTCGGCGGCAGTTCGCGAATATCAAGGCCTTCGCCCACATGCGGCACATCAAGGCCGACCATGTCATAAACCTTGGCAATTGGCGGCCACATTTCTATGACCTGATCCTTGGCGAAATATCCGCCCGCACCAATGCCTGCCAGCAACAGCAGGAAGATGATCCAGCCGATGATGCCCTTTTTCTTTTTGGGTTCCGGCTTGGGATTGTTGCGAATCAGCTGTTGGGGAATCGGGGGCGGATCAGGGATCTTGTCGGCTTCTTCAAAGCCCGGATCAACCGGTCCGTTGCCCATCTGATCTGCGTTGAAATCAGCCCCCAGCGATCCCTCTTCGTTAAACGGGGCCGGGATATCACTTTCCGGTGCTGGCGCTGGTGCAGCCTTCTTTGCCCCGGGCGGGTCCTGATGCCAGCTATTGCCGCAGCTTTTACAGCGCACGGTTCGGCCTTTCGGGCCGATGGCTTCTGTTTTGACTGAGTATTTCTTGGAACACTCTGGGCAAGTAATGATCATTGCAAACCTGGCATATCGATGACGGCGGCATCTAACACGGGGGAAGGCGTGAAGGTGTTTGCGACTGACGGTCCCCCTGTGCCGTCAGTGAAGACTTACACTATATGTAAATAGCCGCGATTTAACAGACTGTTAAGCACAGATAACAGAAGCTGCCCGGATTTGGGTCTCAAACCATGGTATAGCACTGCTTTTCATGGTACCCGAAAATAGATGACAAACTGCTCTAACAGGTTAATTCATTTTCGATATTGTCATGACAGCGCGACTTTCCAACCCTGTCAGATAATGACGAAAACCGTTATAAGCTGCTAGGGTCAGGACACAGGGCTTTCGCCCGCACCGACCGTCATTCGGCCATATGGAGCAAGAGTTTTGACCGACGTTGTCAGTTTCAGGAATGTCGGAGTCCGCTATGAATCCGGGCCGGAAATCCTGCGCGATCTAAATTTTTCTTTGGGCCGCGGCAGTTTTCATTTCCTGACGGGGGCTTCGGGTGCGGGTAAATCCACGCTGATGCGGCTTTTATATTTGGCCCTGCGCCAAACGCGTGGCGAAATTTCGATCTTTGGGCGCGACAATATCCGCATCCAGCGCGAGGAACTGCCCGCGATTCGCCGCAAGATCGGTGTGGTGTTTCAGGATTTTCGCCTGATCAATCATCTGACAACCTTTGAAAATGTCGCCCTGCCGCTGCGCGTGGCGGGTGTCGAAGACCTTCAGATTCGCAAAAACGTCACCGAACTTCTCGAATGGGTTGGCCTTGGCGATCACATCAATGCACAGCCGTCACGCCTGTCTGGTGGCCAGCAACAGCGCGTTGCCATTGCGCGCGCCGTCATCGGTCGCCCGGCCCTGCTTCTGGCCGATGAGCCGACCGGGAACGTCGATGACCGAATCGCCATGCGATTGCTTTATCTGTTTGAGGAACTCAACAAACTGGGCACCACCGTTCTGATCGCCACCCATAACCGTAATCTTGTGCGGCGGTTTGGCCATACACAATGGCTGCTCGAAGGTGGTACCTTGCATGATGTCTCCAACAGCGGCTGAAACCCGACACTTTAACCGTCAAGACTCGTAACCACGGGATCAACAGGACCAACACACGATCATGGCATTTCGCGCACCACCATCGCACCTTCCCCTAGAAAGCGACTCTTCGGCGCGCTTTTTGCCAAGCATCGTTGCCCTGATGGTGGCCCTTTTGACATTCTCCATCGTCGGACTTGCCGCCCTGCATGACAGTGTCGGTCAATGGTCGGGTCAGATCGAAGGCAGCCTGTCGATACAGGTTCCGCCGACCGAGCTTGCCAATCGCACCCCTGCCGAGCGTGAGGCCGCCCTGCAAGGCACCGTGGACAGCATCATCGAACAGGTCTCCACCCTGCCCGGTATCGCCCGGATCGAGGAACTCAGCCCCGACACCATGGCCGCCCTGCTTGAACCGTGGCTTGGCCCGGACGAGGTCATAAGCGAGCTTCCCATTCCACGCATCATCGAAATTACGCCTGAAACCGGGTTCAATTTCGATGCGCTTGAAAGCCGTTTGGGGGTGATCGCCCCCGAGGCCGTGCTTGATGATCATCGCATCTGGATCGAACGCATTGCCGATGTCGCCTTTTCAGTTGAATTGGCACTGGCACTTTTGATTGTTGTGCTGTTTGGCGCGACCATACTGTCGGTTGTGTTTGCCACCAGATCAGGGCTTTCGATCCATCACCGCATCATTGAATTGCTGCATCTGATCGGGGCGCAGGACGGCTATATCGCAAGTCAATTCGGCCGACATAATCGACGCCTTGCCTTCTTTGGCGCGTTGATCGGTCTTCTGATTGCGCTGCCGGTTTCCGCCCTGATTGGCTGGCTTGGCCTGCGTGCGGGCTGGCCGGTGCCGTCCCTGGTTCTCAGCCCGACCTTTATCGGTCTGATTGTCGCCATTCCGTTTATTGTGGCAATGGTCGCGGGCATTACGGCAACCCGAACCGTGCTCCGTGTTCTACACCGGATGTTGTAACCCGCTGGCGGTCTTCGTATAGTCCGTTTGTCACCACTTCCCTTTTGGGATCATGGCCTTGGCCCTCTTTGGCCCTCTGAGGAGATCCGAATTCATGCCAGATCGCCGCTATTCAGGCACGCATCTATGAACAAACCCCCGCTTAGTGTGCAGCACCGCCGCCGCTTCCGGCGGTTTCGCTTTTTGCTCTCGGCTCTCATTTTTTGCGGGCTGATCTGGGCAGCCGGCTTTGTCTGGTATGTTGATTACATTCCCAAAAGCGTCGATAGCCCCACCCAAAAAACCGATGCGATTGTCGTTCTGACCGGCGGCAGCGAACGCCTGTCCGAAGGTCGACGTCTTTTGGTCCGTGGCCTTGCCGATAAACTGTTCATATCGGGCGTCTATCGCGGCGTCGAGGTCGATGAATTACTGTCAGTCGGCAAATCCGATCCGCGTCTGATTTCATGCTGTGTTGTGCTGGGTCATGTGGCGGAAAACACCCGCGGTAACGCAATTGAAACAGCGGTCTGGATGTATGAGGAAGACTATCAAAGTCTGCGCATCGTCACGGCCAACTACCACATGCCAAGGTCACTTCTGGAATTCAAAAGCCTGATGCCCGATGTCGAAATCGTCGCCCATCCGGTCTTTCCCGATAACGTCAAAATCGAAAATTGGTGGCGCTTCCCGGGCAGTACCGCCCTAATCGCCAGCGAGTATAACAAGTATGTTTTTGCCAGCCTGCGCAACACGCTGCTGAACTGGTTGCCGAACGGCGACCGGGGGGCCCTGCGCAGTCCGGGTGGGACGTCCGGTGACGCGCCCGACCTTGATGACTATTCTGCCTCAAACGGGGTGCGCAAGGGTGGGTAAACAATCGGCATTTTCTGATCGTCATATTGCTGTTACAAAACAGCAGATTTTTAGGATCAGGACCCTAAGCCCATGAAGGAATTTGTCTGAATGATAGCCCTGCGCGCGTTGCTCTTTAACGTGTTGTTTTTCGGTGGAACGGCGCTTTTGTGCATCGTTCTGTTGCCGCTGATGCTGTTTGGGCGCAAGGCCAACCAGTTTGTCGGGCATGCATGGTGTCGACTGATTCAGTTCATGCTGCGCTATTCGGTGGGCATGCGCAAACGCTTCACCGGTTTGGAAAATCTGCCGGACGGCCCCTGCATCATTGTCGCCAAACACCAGTCTGCCTGGGAAACCCTGACCTTCCATACGGTGGTCCCCGATCCGGCCTATATCCTGAAAAAGGAACTCACCCGCATTCCATTGGTCGGGCAGTTTCTGATCCTTTCGGGCCAGATTGCCGTTGATCGTTCGGCGGGCAGTCAAGCCCTCAAAGACATGATCAAGGGGGCTTCCAAGGCGCTCGAAGAAAACCGTCAGGTGATCATTTTCCCCGAAGGCACGCGTACCCCGCCGGGCTCCAACCGTCCGTATCATCCGGGTATCTTCGCGCTTTACAAAGCCTTCCCGGATACCAAGGTCATACCCGTTGCGCTGAATTCTGGCATGTTCTGGGGCCGCGACAGCTTCATGAAATATGGTGGTCGCGTCACCATGGAGTTTCTGCCTGCCATGGAACCGGGTCTTGATCGCAAGACCTTCATGAAGGAAATCAAGCACCGCATCGATACCCGCACGCGCGAGCTTGAGGCAGAGGCTCAAACGGAATTCCAGCTGCCTACCCTGACCACCGATGATATCGATGCGAAACAGGAAAAAGAAGACGCGGAAATCAGCGTCACGGCCAAAGCCCCCAGTGGCGACAAGGTTTCCTGAACCGCAGCACCCCGGTAAGACGACAAAAAGGCCCGCATACCACATGGTATTGCGGGCCTTTTTTTAAGTTTGGCGTATCTAAGGCTTTGTGACGCGAACACGCTCGGTCTTTTTACGCGTCACAAGCCAGATGCCCGACACAATCAAAACGATGCCTGCCAGATGGTAAAGATGCAGCGCCTCGCCCAGAAACGCGATGGCAAGACCGCTTGAGCAAACCGGGATCAGATACATGAACACCCCGGCCTTGGCCGGGCCGACCATCGAAACACCCTTGTTCCAGAACATGTAGCCCAAAAATGCCGGGCCTGCCCCGATATAGAAGATCTTGAGCATATCGGGCCAAACCGGATCAAGCGTGGTGAAGAACGGCTTTCCATTCACAACCAGCGCCCAGATATAAAGCGGGGTCAGGAAGCACAAACCGATCACAGCCGACACAAATACAAGGCTCAGCGGGTGCACACCCTTGGGCGCACGTTTCAAAAACATCGAATAGGCCGCCCAGACCATGGCCGACATCATCGCCAGCACATCGCCCAGAACGAAATCCATTCTGGCAAAGACCGACGGGTCACCCTTGGCAATGATGGTCGCAGTACCCGCCCCGGCGATCAGAACGCCAAGCCACTGACCAAGCCGCGGCTTGTCTGCCGTCAGAAGGGCTGCGAACAACAGAACCCAGATAGGTGTCGTCGCATTCAAAAGCCCGGTATTGACCGCCGTGGTGTTATAGGCGGCCAGATAGATCACCACGGAAAACAGGAATACACCAGTAAAGCCGATCAAAAACATCGACAGCTTATGCTGGGACATGATCGCGAGGTCGCGGCGCAGATATTTGACGCAGAACGGCAGCAACAAACACATCGCGACGATCCAGCGCCAGAAGGAAAGCGCTTCAAACGGCACGGTCTCATTGATACCGCGCGCCACCACGTGGTTAGAACCCCACATCAGCGAACAGGCCACCAGCATCATATAGGCCACCGTCAGGGGCGTTTGTGATCCGCTCTGTCCTGCTGCGACGGTCGTTGCATTGGACTGACTCATTAAATACCGGCCCCCATATTGATCTCGCCATATTCGCGGCGTACCAGATCCATCAGATCATGCAGCGGCGGATCAACGATGCCCATTTCATCAAGATGGCTCACCGTGTTTTCAAGATATTCAAGGTTCGGCCCGACATTGCCATGTGCCGCAACAATGATTTCGACTGCCGTACGCACCGGAAGGTTGCCGGCATATTGTTCGTGGGTCGGATCGGCAACATAGGTGTGCGCAATCACTTTGCGCCCGTCTGCAAGCTCAACCTCGACATCGGCCGGGATATAGGTGTTGGTCACAAGTTCACGCTCATCAAGATAAGCTTTCACCTTTGACCAGCTTTCAGGCGAAATACGAAACGCATTGCCAACACATTCCCCGCCCTTGTTCAGGCCAAGAACCAGACCGGGATTTTCCGGCGTGCCGCGATAATGGTGGGAATAGATACAAAACGACCGGTGGTAGCCGGGCAGCAGCGCGCGTGCGCACTCGACAAACTCAAAGCCCGGCCGCCACAACAGCGACCCATATCCAAACACCCATTTTTCGCGCGCGTTGGTCACGCATTCCTCCAGTAACTTGTTTTCCGGTTTCGTAAATTTACGCGAAACTACCGCTTCATGATCACCAATGCCACCCCAAGGGCGGCAATGGCAAAACCGGCAAAGCCAAGCACGCCAAGTTGCTCGTCAAACAGGAGCCACGCAAAGAACGCAGCCGTTGGCGGCACGAGATAAAACATGCTGGCCACCCGGGTAGCTTCGCCCTGCTTGATCAGAACCATCAACAGCATGATCGCCCCGATGGACAAAACCAGGACCAGCCACGCCATCGCCAGGATGAAGTCCATGCTCCATTCAACCGTCAGCGGCTCCTTGAACAGCGCGACGATCCCGACAAACACACTGGCAGCAACATATTGAACGACTGTGCCGCTCATCAGTTCCATGCCGGTGCAAAAACGTTTCTGATAAAGGGTCCCTGCCGTCATGCCAAACAGCGCGAAAACCGCAAGTCCGATGCCAAGCGGGGTAATGCCGACACCGTCGCCAATCTTGGGCAGCAAAACCAACGCAACCCCGATCAGGCCAAGGATCAATCCGCCCCATTGGCGCATCGAAACCCGTTCGCCTAAAATGGACCCGACGACCGATGCGGTCACAACCGGCTGCAAGCCAACGATCAATGCGGCAAGCCCCGCTGGCAACCCGGTATCAATCGCCCAGAACACGCCGCCCAGATAGACCCCATGCACCAACACACCGGTGGTGCCGATATGGGCCGCCTCACGCCAGGTTTTTGGCCATTTCGCGCCCATCAAAAAGATGACCGGGACCATCAGGACCAGAACGATGACAAATCGGACAAACAGGAAAACGAACGGATCGGCATAGGGCAGACCGAATTTGGCCCCGACAAAGCCCGTGCTCCAAAGGAACACAAAGACAAACGGCATGAACCGAGTCAGTGCGGCATGGTTGGTGGCAGACATTTCAATCCCCTTGGACCGGACGGTGCAACATGTGGGGCTGTTGTCCGTCGGTTTATCCCGGAAAGTCGGGCATCACGGTATTACTCGGCGGGCTTTTTCTTGGCTTTTTCATCGCTTTGGCGGTCTTCACCCTCGGCAGAGAAATTGGTGAAATCCTGTCCGGCATCGACAATGCCGCGGCGAATTTCGCGGGTGCGCGTGAACAGATCAAACAGCTTGTCACCCTCACCCCAGCGAATGGCACGCTGAAGCGCCATCAGGTCTTCCTGAAAACGTCCCAGCACGTCCAGAACCGCTTCGCGGTTATTCAGGAACACATCGCGCCACATGGTCGGATCAGACGCGGCAATACGGGTGAAATCGCGGAAACCGGTCGCAGAAAACTTGATCACTTCCTGACGCAGCGCATCTTCAAGATCGGTTGCGGTGCCGACAATCGTGTAGGCAATCAGGTGCGGCAAATGTGATGTAATGCCAAGGATGCGGTCATGATGATCGGCATCCATGCATTCGACATGCATTCCGCAAGCTTCCCAAAGGCCGCGAACCTTTGCGACTGCTTCCTCATTCTCGCCCGGGATCGGGGTCAGAATGCACCAGCGCTCTTCGAACAGTTCCGGAAAACCGGAATCCGGCCCGGAATGTTCCGTACCGGCCAGCGGGTGACCCGGAACGAAATGAACGCCTTCATCCAGATGCGGGGCAATGTCGCGGATCACCGATTGCTTGACCGACCCGACGTCGGAAACAATCGCACCCTTTTTAAGCGCCCCTGTCAGTTGCGCACCAATGCTTTCATTGGCACCGACCGGCGCACAAACCATGACCAGATCCGCATCGCCAACCGCCTGTTTGATATCGCAATAGGCGGCGTCGGCAATACCAAGTTCAAGCACCCGGTCACGGGTCGCCTCAGAGCGAACCGCGCAAGTGATTTTGTTGGCAAGGCCGTCGCGCTTGATGCGACGTGCCATGGACGAGCCGATCAGGCCCATGCCGATAAAGGCGACCGTTTCAAACAGCGGTTGGGATGCAGTGTTGGTCATTTTATGCGTTCACAAAGTCTTTGATGGCCTGAAGGCAGATTTCCATTTCTTCTTTCGTACCGATGGAGATACGAAGCATCTGCGGCAGGCCGTAGGCGCCGATTTTGCGCGGAATCACGCCACGCGCCATCATGAAATCATTGGCGGCATCGGCATTCTTGCCGTCTTCGGCCGGGAATTCGACCAGAACGAAGTTGCCGTAGCTCGGATGTGCCTTGATGCCCGTGATGGCATTGATCTCGTCACGGAACCACGAAAGCGTTTCGGCATTGTGGCGTACGCATTCATTGACGAAATCATCATCATCAAGGGCTGCGGCCCCGGCTTCCTGGGTTGGCAGCGGCACGTTGAACGGATTGCGCAAACGGTGCAGGACATCGGCGATTGCCGGCGGCGCATAGCACCAGCCCAGACGAATGCCACCAAGACCATAGATCTTGGAAAATGTCCGGGTCATCACGGTGTTGTTGCCCGCTTTCACAAGCTCCTCACCCGCCGAATAGTCTTCCTGACCGGTCATGAATTCGGCATAGGCCGCATCGACCACCAGAACGATGTCATCGCGCAGACCATCGCGCAGGCGTTTCATTTCCGCGTCTGAAATATAGGTGCCGGTCGGGTTGTTCGGGTTGGCGACAAACACGATTTTGGTCTTGTCGGTGACCGCAGCCAACAGGGCATCAACATCGGTGGTCATGTTGGTTTCCTTGGCGGTCACAGGGGTTGCACCAACCCCCATGGTCGCGATCGGATACATCAGGAAACCATGTTCCGAATACAAAACTTCATCGCCCGGACCGGCATAGGCACGGATCAAAAGCGTCAGGATTTCATCAGACCCGTTGCCACAGATCAGCTGATCAAACTCAAGGCCGTATTTCTCTGCCAGCTTGTGACGCAGAACATCACAGCCGCCATCCGGATAACGATGCAGGCGCTCAGCCGACTTGCGAAGCGCTTCCATGGCCTTGGGGCTCGGACCAAGCGCGCCTTCATTTGACGACAGCTTGATCACACGCTGGGCGCTATCAGCACTGGATTTGCCGCCTTTATACGGCGCAATATCAAGAATTCCGGGGCGTGGGGTGGGCGCAGACATCAGGTAGTTCTCCCAAGGGAAACGGTGGCCAGTCATGACCACCAAGCATATTTAACTCAGTGCGTCTTCAGCAATCGGCACGGCATAGGCACCCACGACGCGTAAACTTTCGGGGCGAAGGCCCTGTGCATCCAGTGTCGCCTGAAACGCATTGGCGCGATTACAAAAGAATCCCGGCACATCAACAAGCACAAAACGCCGATCCGATGCCGTTTCGTCAGAAAAGCCAAGGATTACCGATCCGTCGATGCCATCCGCAATTTTTTTGCGCACCGTATCCATCGAAATCTCTTTCGACAGACTGACAACAAACAGAGTCCGGTCATCACCACTGTCTTCCAGTTCGATGGCAGCCAGAACAAAACCTTCGGTCTGCTCGCCCCGTCCGACAGGACGGCCACCAAACGGCAATTTGGATACGACACGGACCGCGCTTTGCTCAGTCAGGTTGGTCCACCATGGCATGGCTTCGCCCAGTTCGGGCTTGGGGAACACCCCGACAGCCGTACGGCCTTCTTCGAGGGCGCCAAACGCTTCGCGCGGGGTATCAAACTCGATAATCTCGTTCAGGCAGCCAAAATTCAGGCGCGCCAGTTCCCAGCAATCAAGCCCGTCGGCATTGCGGCAAAGCGCAACCGTATAAGGTGCTTCAAGGCGTGTTCCGGCCGCGATCATTTCGCGCCAGATCTGGATCAGGGCGGTTTTCGGAAAGGCCCCTTCATGGCGTTCAACCAATGTGCGCATGATGCGGGCTTCGCGTGCCGGGCGATACGGAACCTTTACCTTGCCACCAGCTGCGATCATCCGGTCCTTATAGGCACCGACAGCCTGCACAACCTTTGTCCGGCGAATGATCAGCGACTGCAGCGCCTGATCGATCTCGTCGATCTCTCCGCGCAGGTCATCCAGGTCAAGATTTGCCAAATTTTTATCGTCAGACGCCATAATCTACTCTTCTTTTGAACGGCGCACAGTATTAGGACAGGGCCGCAGAAATGCAAAGAAAAGATTGACTAACACCGGCTCTGCTTCATAGCTAGAGCAAGGGAATTTTCACCAAACCTGGCACCCGCTGCGCAGTCCGCAGCCCGATTGTGCAAAAAAACGTCAGATAACAGGGATACCAACCAAATATGTCCACCGCGACCAATACAAAAAAGCGCCCACCGCTTCCCGGTCACCACATGGTGCTCGGCGAAACGGAAAAGCTGCGCCTTGATAGCGGTGTGGAATTTGGCCCCTTCACGCTGGCCTATCAGACCTATGGCGAACTGAATGCGGATAAATCCAACGCGATTCTGGTCTGTCATGCACTGACAGGTGACCAATATGTCGCCGATGACGTGCACCCGATCACAGGAAAAGCCGGTTGGTGGTCCGAAATTGTGGGTCCGGGCAAGATCATTGATACCGACAAGTATTTCGTGATCTGCAGCAATGTGATTGGCGGCTGCCTTGGCAGCACCGGTCCCAAGGACGTCAATCCCGAAACCGGCAAGCCGTGGGGCCTTGATTTTCCTGTCATTACCATTGCCGACATGGTGCGCGCCCAGACCATGCTGATTGATGGGCTTGGCATTGATATGCTGTTTGCGGTTATTGGCGGCTCGATGGGCGGCATGCAGGTTCTTGAATGGTGCAAAAGCTATCCGGAGCGCGTCTATGCCGCGGCCCCGATTGCGACCTCGTTCCGCCATTCGGCGCAAAACATCGCTTTCCACGAAGTCGGGCGTCAGGCCGTGATGGCCGACCCGGACTGGTGTGGGGGCAACTATCTGCTTGAAGGCAAGAAACCGTCGCGTGGGCTGGCAGTTGCGCGCATGACCGCGCACATCACCTATCTGTCGCAGCCCGCCCTGCATCGCAAATTCGGCCGCAAGCTTCAGAACCGCGGTGCGATCACCTATAGCTTCGACAATGACTTTCAGATCGAAAGTTACCTGCGTCATCAGGGCAAAAGCTTCGTCGACCGGTTTGATGCCAACAGCTATCTCTATATCACGCGTGCGATGGATTATTTCGACCTGTCGCTTGAATATGACGGACGCCTTGCCGAGGCGTTTCAGGGCTGCAAAACCCGGTTCTGCGTTGTGTCGTTTTCAAGCGACTGGTGCTTTACCACGGCTGAGAGCCGCATCGTTGCGCATGCACTCAATGCCGCATCGTGCAATGTCAGTTGTGTGGAAATCGAAAGCGACAAGGGCCACGACGCGTTCTTGCTTGATGAACCGGATTTCCACATGGTGCTAAGCGGCTTTATCGAAGGTGCTGCCGAAGGTCGGGGACTGAAATAATCATGGAAGAAACGATGTCAAACGGCACTGACGTACCTGCGCATAGCGACCGCATCCGCGTCGATCTGCAGCTGATTGCCGACATGATCGATCCGGGAACCCGTGTGCTTGATATTGGCTGCGGCGACGGTGAACTTCTGGGCTATCTGACGCGCACCAAAAAGGTTGATGGTCGCGGTCTTGAACTGTCCAACGAAGGGGTGCGCAACTGCGTCGCACAGGGCCTGCCGGTGATGCAGGGCGATGCCGACCGTGATCTGGGCGATTATCCCGATGGTGCGTTTGACTATGCCATTCTCAGTCAAACGCTTCAGGCGACCCAGCGTCCCAAGGAAGTGTTGTCGGAGCTGCTGCGCATCGGCAAGCAGGCGATTGTGTCCTTTCCGAATTTCGGGCATTGGCGCGCACGGTTTGACCTGATGTTTCGCGGTCGGATGCCGCAAAACCCCAACCTGCCGATCATGTGGTACGAGACGCCAAACATCCATTTCTGCACGGTTCTGGACTTCGTTGCGCTGTGCGAAGAAATGAACCTGACGATTGAACGATCAATGGTTCTCAATGAAAGCGGATCAAAACTCAGCCTCGGCAGCCAGACCCGGTTTTCCAATTTCCTGGGCAATCAGGCCTTGTTCATGCTGAGCAAATAAGTTCATTTCGGCTAGCAATCCGCCCAAATATCACCTTTTGGTTGAATAAGATGTGATACATATTATCATCTGTCCGTGACGCAGGCGCGTTACGGAACGGTTGCCTATGGGCGGTCGCCTCCAGATTAATCCTTGATTTGAAAAATCGCTGCCTCCGTCTGCCACCTGATTGATAGGTCACAAATACCCTGCTGACGCGTCAGCAGGGTCAGGGCCTGTCAATTCGATTGGAATGGCAGAGCTTATATTTGTGAAATCCGGAAAAAAGCCCGCCAGGCATGTTGCCATCCCCACACGGGTTTTGATGGCGCAGTTCACAAATAAAATCTCTGCTCTTCGGATCAACTGTTCGGACGAAACAAACAAGTCCTGACCCTAGGCTGTCATTCATCTCAAAGGGGGCGCGCATGGCATTACGTGATTTCGCATCAAGAACACTGGTTATCTGCTTTGTCGGACTTCTTGCGGCCTGCTCGCAAAAGGCCGAGATGATCAAACTTTCGGCAACGCAGTTCGGAACGGCAACTGAATCCGCATTTGACGCCTATGGCACGGCGCAAAGCGCACAGTTTGAGCCTTTCGCGAAATCAGCCGACGAAAAGCGCGCTGAATTCCTCAACAATATGGAAACGTTCAACAGTTCCGTGACACCTGCAAACGTTGAAGCACTGGTTGACCGAAACGCCAGCAGCGGCACGGTTGGCAGCAGTTCCGAATGGAAGGCGACCCTTGCCAGTTTGCGTCAGCAATATCAGGAATTTGTCGCGATCTTTGACAATATCGAAGGCGGGTCCGCCCTTGGTGCATCGGCAGTTACCAACTCCGGTCCGATCCTGAAAAAGTTGCGCCAGCAACTGGCAAGCATCACCAAAAACCTGCAGGAAACCCCGCCACAATACCTCAATCGGCGCGCGACACTGGTGGCACAGCTCAACGCGATCCGTGCTGATGACAATGACGATGCCGCGGCCAAAAAGCTGCGCTATGAGCTTTGGCTGCAAAGTTGGCAATCCCTGATGGCAGCCGAAAAGGAACTGCAGTCAACGACGCTGCGCCATTTCATTAGCGCATCCACACTTGGCGCCAAGCTTCAGACACAGATTGATAACTACGCCAAACTTGATGTCGCATCCCTGATAAAGGCCGTTGAAGAAGGCATCACCCTTGTTGATAACATTAACGATCTCTCAGCGGAGGAACTGCTCAGCCACGGCACTGACCTGATCGAAACCGCAACGCAGTAGCAAAGGAGGCCGATATGTCTGATCATCTCAACGAACTCATCACCGAAGCCCGACTTGCCTATCAGAATGCGGTTGTCGCGCTGCAAAGTGCTGATATCAATGAAGCACTGACCCTGCGGCCCAAAGTCGAAGAGGCCCGCAAGCTTGTTGAAAAACTGGAAACCCGGCAACTTAAGGCAGGTGTCGTGGTGACCGCCGAAGATGTCACCAGAATGCGGGAACTGCGCGAGCAGATTAATTCTGCCGCCACCTTGCAGCAAACACTGACAAAACTGGCATCGATCCTCGTTACCTTTGTCTAGGGTCAGTCGCCCAAAATCTATCTGTTCGGCTTGGCTTGGGTGGAAGGTTGCTACTGTTGCCAGCGGTCGGCATCGGCATCGTCAGATGCCTTTGCCGTAACCCATTTATCGCCACCGTCCGGAGTTTCTTCGCGTTTCCAGAAGGGGGCGCGGGTTTTAAGGAAATCCATGATGAAGTCGCAGGCCTCAAACGCCGCACGACGATGGGCGGATAACACGATTACCAGAACAATGCGTTCACCGGGCAGCATGCGGCCAAAGCGATGAACAATGCGGATGTCGTCAAGCGGCCAACGATCTGCAGCCTCATCCGCGATCTTTTCCAGTTCGCGTTCGGTCATGCCCGGATAGTGATCAAGGGTCAGGGCCGAGACACTTTCCCCACCGTGAATATCGCGCACCAACCCGACAAAACTGACCGCCGCGCCGATATCGGTACGACCATCGGTCAGGGCCGAAAGCTCGACGCCTGGGTCAAAATCATGTTGCTGAACAGAAACGCGTGACATGGTCGCCGTCCCGGATTGCGTGAGTTGGGGCCGAGCCCTAGTCGAGATGCTTAAGGCCGGTCCGAAGATAAATATAGCCGGTCTGAACCGTGACGATCCCGGCAATCCACAACAGGATATCACCAATCAGGATCGAGGGAATCAATTCAGGCGATGCATCACCAACCAGAAGGAAGCCGATGGCCAAAATCTGTGCGGTGGTTTTCCATTTGGCAAGGACAGTAACCGGCAACGGCACTTTAATCTCGGCCAGATGTTCGCGCAGGCCCGACACCATGATTTCGCGGCACATGATAATGACCGCGGGCAATACGGCAAAACCGGAAATGCGTTCAAACGCCACCATCATCATCAAGGCTGCCGCCACTAGAAGCTTGTCGGCAATCGGATCAAGGAACCGACCCAGTGGGGATACCACATTCATCGAGCGCGCCAGATAGCCGTCAAAGAAATCGGTCACCCCGGCAAAGGCAAACAGGGCAAAGCCGACCCAGTTGCCAACCGGACCATTAATGTAAAACGACGCGATCAGCGCCGGGATTACGAATATGCGCGACATGGTCAGCAGATTGGGAATCTGGTTTTTCATAAGCGGCCTGTTTGATGGATTTTATGGCGATGACGTCACGGGTTTAGTCATGGCATGGGGCACATCACCGCCCAAAGCCGCGCAATTATTAATGGCTTGAAGCGCTTACCACAAGGACTGCTTTCCCATTGTTCGCTATCGCAATATTCAGGCGCGAAAGTGATCACTTTTCGTCGTGGAAATGATCATAAATCTTTCGGGCGAGTGCCGCACTGATGCCATCGACCGCTTCCAAGTCAGCCAGACCGGCATCCGCGACACCGCGCGCAGAGCCGAAATGATGCAGGAGCGCCTTTTTGCGCGCACCGCCAACACCAGGCACCGAATCCAGAACGCTTTTGCCGATCTGTTTGGCGCGTTTGGCGCGATGGGTGCCAATCGCCCAACGGTGGGCTTCGTCGCGCAGGCGCTGAATGAAATAAAGCACCGGGTCTTTCATATCGAGACGTACCGGAGCCTTGCCGGGGATATGCAGGACTTCCTTGCCGGCATTGCGATCAACACCCTTGGCGACACCAACCAGCATGACGTCTTCGATCCCCAGATCTTCAAGCACTTCGCGCGCCACGCCAAGCTGCCCCAAACCACCATCAATCAGGCAAAGGTCCGGCCATGTGCCGTTTTCACGGTCCGGGTCTTCTTTTTGTGCCCGGGCGAAACGACGGGTCAGCACTTCGCGCATCATGGCAAAGTCATCACCCGGCGCGATATCGCCCTTGATGTTGAATTTGCGATAGGCATTTTTCATGAAGCCTTCGGGCCCGGCGACAATCATGCCGCCGACCATGTTGGTGCCTTGCGTGTGGGAGTTATCATAAACTTCGATGCGTTCCGGCGTGCTTTCGAGATCAAGCTTGTCGGCCAGATCTTCAAGTAGCTTGCGCTGTGTCGCACTTTCGGCCAGACGGCGCCCCAGGGCATCCTTGGCATTGGTCAGGGCATGTTCAACCAGCTTGCGCTTGCCGCCGCGCTTGGGTACGAGCAATTCGATCTTGCGGTCGTTATTGATCGCAAGCGCGTTTTCCACCAGTTCCTGACCTTCGATTTCGTGAGACAGAAAGACCTGCTTGGGGGCGGGTTTGTCGGCATAGAACTGCCCGACAAAGGCCGACAGGATTTCCGGGATTTCAGCAGACTGTTCATGGCGCGGGAAGTAGGACCTGTTGCCATAGTTCGAACCCGAACGGAAGAAGAAGACCTGCACACAGCTTTGTCCGCCTTCCTGATGGAGCGCGATGACATCGGCCTCCTCGACACCTTCGAGATTGATATCCTGATGGGAGCGGATCTGGCTGAGTGCGCGGATACGGTCGCGATACATCGCGGCCTGTTCGAACTCCATCTTTTCAGATGCATCCATCATGTCAGCTTCGAGCTGCTTGAGGATTTTCTGGCTGCGCCCGGTCAGAAAGTCGCGGCAGATATCAACAAGCTCGTCATAATCCGGTTTGGAAATGCGATCGACACAGGGTGCTGCACAACGTTTGATTTGATACAGCAAACACGGGCGCGACCGGTTGGAAAACACCCCATCCGTGCAAGAGCGCAGCAAAAAGGCGCGTTGCAGATGGTTGATG
>NZ_DBGS01000135.1:25376-43675 GCF_002295455.1 Thalassospira sp. UBA848
GGAAATGCGATCGACACAGGGTGCGGCACAGCGTTTGATTTGATAAAGCAAACACGGGCGTGACCGGTTGGAAAACACCCCGTCGGTGCAGGAGCGCAGCAAGAAGGCGCGTTGCAGATGGTTGATGGTGTTATTGACCGCCCAGGCCGAGGCAAACGGGCCAAAGCAACTGCCATCCTTGGCGCGCGCGCCGCGATGTTTGACGATGCGCGGATAGTCGTGATCCTCGGTGATCAGGATGTATGGGAAGCTTTTGTCATCGCGCAACAGGATGTTGTAGCGCGGCTTGAGCTTCTTGATCAGGTTGGATTCAAGAAGGAGCGCCTCGGCCTCTGTGTGGGTGGTGATGATTTCCATCCGCACCGTCTGGGCCACCATGCGGGCGATGCGGATCGGCAATTGCATGATGCGGGTATAGGCCACCACGCGTTTCCTGAGGTTCTTGGCCTTGCCGACGTAAAGAACGCGGTCCTTGTCATCGATCATGCGATAGACACCAGCCGAGCCCGGCATGGTTTTCAGCGCATTTTTGATCGCCTCCACCCCGCGTGCTGCCCCGCCGTCGATTTTATCACCATCAAGCGACAAACCGATTTCCCGCCTCGGGGTGTCATCCCCGGTCGGGTTTTCGGAGGAAACAGGTGGCTTCATCAAGGCACTCCACAATCACCAGAATCTGTTGCGGTTCAAGCGAGCTGCAATAGACCCTAAAATACATTCAAAGTTGTGACGGTCGTCACAGGCAGGCGCGCTTTGGAACATAGCTGAAAAGATTAACATCGCAATAGCATCAGGGGGAATCGCCATGCCAAAAAAGATGTCCACCAAGACTGTGGATAACTATGTGGGTAATCGGGGGGTGACTTCCTACACCCCTTGAGAGTCTTAACGTTCTGTGAAGTGCTCAATTATTGAGCAAAACAGTTAAGTTATTGAAATACATCGATAAAAATACTGTCAACCTGAAATCATTCGGTAATAGAGTCGTAAAAATCGAATATTTTCCTTTGATTCACATGCGCCAGATGCTTGTGCATAAGCACAATCGCGATTCGGGCCACAGGAATCAAAGAGTCCCTTGTGATACCGGTTCGAAAAAGTAAATTTTTTGGCGAGAGACGATGCAGATCAGCGCGCGATATTGTGGCGTTCGATTTCTACACCAACCGCTGTGACGTCTTCAAAAACATCAAGCTTTTCAACTCTGACGATCACCTTTTGCACGCGCGGATCGGCAAGGCACATATCGGCGAGTTTTTCCCCAAGGGTTTCCACAAGGTTTGTGTGACCGTCCTGGCAAATGCGGCGCGTGCCGACAACCAGATCTTCGTAGCTGAGCACGGTGGTGATGTCGTCATTCTGAACGCCATCGCCTTCAAGTACTTCCAGATCAAGATTGATTCGAACACGTTGCGGCGCTTCTTTTTCATGTTCATACACCCCGATAGAGGTGTGAATGATCATGTCACGCACGAAGACACGGCGCAGACTGCCTGCCAGATCAGCATGGGGCAGATCGGCAAATGGCAATGTCGTAACTTTGGCATCCTTTTTAAGGCCTGCGGTCATATTCCGGTCTTCCTTGTGCTGCTTTCCTGTGCGGTTTGATCAACAGAACCACACATGTCCGGCCCGATGTCAGGCTGTGATTTCACAGATCACCGCCGGGCATCATTCGACTGGCTTGTCTTCTTCGCCACTGGGCGCCCAATCAAGGTGCTGCCCGCCGTCAAGCGCTAACATTTGCCCGGTGATGGCCGGCGCGGCAAGGAAAAATCGAACCGCGTCGCAAATCTCTTGCGGATTTGTCCCTATTTTCAGGGGCGTTTTGGCACATTGCGCGTCGAAATCTTCCTGTGTTTGTCGGCTACTAGGCAGTGCCGGCCCCGGTCCGATGGCATTCACCCGAATTTTCGGGGCCAAAGCCAGCGAAAGCGTCTGGGTCAGGGTCCAAAGGCCAGCCTTTGACAAGGTATAGGTCATGAAATGCGGTGTCAGATTCCATACACGCTGATCAATCAGGTTCAGGATCGCGCCCTTGCAGTCGTCTGGCAGATGCCGGGCAAATTGCTGCGAAAGGACAAACGGCGCACGCAAATTGGTTTCCATATGCAGATCCCAACTGTCGCGCGTCGCACTGCCGACATCATCAAACTCAAAGGTCGAGGCGTTATTAATCAGAACGCCAATCGGACCAAGCTGTTTGGCGGCATCTGCGACAAGGCGGTGGGTATCTTCTTCGTTGGTGAGATCGGCCGAAACAACACAGGCCCGCCGGCCAAGATCACGTATCTCCGCGGCCAGTGTTTCGGCATCACTTTTCGAACTGTTGCAATGAAGGGCGATATCATACCCCTGCCGTGCCAGATCAAGGCTCAGGGCCCGGCCAATGCGCTTTGCCGCGCCGGTAATCAAAGCCGTCTTTGGAAATTGACCTGTCATTGCTGCCTCGATCCTTACCATATGGTCCCGTCCGGTGACTGACCAGCCGGGAACTGATTGAACTGACTATGCTACGACAAGTTGGAAGACATAGACCAGATAGGCGATCACGAATGCAATGCCGGTGATGCGCGAAATCTTGCGCAAGGCATAAGCCACCAGAAGCAACAGGACCGTAACCGCCAACATGATCCAGATATCGGCATTCATGATCTGTTCAGGCACCGGGATCGGGGCGATCAGCGAAACACCGCCAATAATAACAAGCAGGTTCAAAAGGTTCGATCCAAACACGTTGCCAAGTGCGACATCGGCATGCCCGCGGAAGGCGGCAACAACCGAAGCGGCCAGTTCCGGCAATGAGGTTCCGAATGCGACAAGGGTCAGACCAATAACGGCCTCGGACACGCCAAACTGACGGGCCACGGTTACCCCGCCTTCAACCAACCAGTCCGCACCGAGCATCAAACCGACAATACCGATCAGGGTCGCGATAATCGGTTTGATCCAGCCTTTGGGTTTTTCACCGATTTCATCGACTTCTTCTTCGTGCAGATGGCTGGCATCACTGGGTGAATTC
Source organism: Thalassospira sp. UBA848 (assembly GCF_002295455.1). Classification (NCBI taxonomy): domain Bacteria; kingdom Pseudomonadati; phylum Pseudomonadota; class Alphaproteobacteria; order Rhodospirillales; family Thalassospiraceae; genus Thalassospira; species Thalassospira sp. UBA848. The sequence continues at coordinate 28,399 of NZ_DBGS01000135.1, forward strand.
TTGTCATGCTGATAGGTAAAGTACCAGATCGCAGCCAATACACAGAGCATGAGCGCCCCGGCCCAGCGTTCGATCACGCCAAACATGCACAACCCGATGAAAAGCACCGTGCCCAGCAACATGGTGCCACCATCCCGAACAACAGTTACGCGCGCGGCCGCCACAGGCTTAAGCAACGCAACCGCCCCGAGAATAAGCAAAATATTGGCGATGTTGGAACCAACCACGTTGCCCATGGCAATATCGGCCGTGCCTTTGAGTGCGGCATTCAGGGATACGACAAATTCGGGTGCCGACGTGCCGGCCGCCACAATCGTCAAACCGACAATCACCTTGGAAACGCCCAGCAAAAGGGCCAGACCAACCGCACCCCGCACAATAAATTCACCACCCGCCGTCAATAAGACAAGGCCCGCGACGATCTGAAGATAGGGGATAAGCTGTTCCAAAATATATGCTCGTCTGAAAAGCGATTAAACCGGCCCTTGATCGGGCTCGCGGAAGATGGCATTTGGCAGACCGGATGGCAAGCCATCAGAAGATGACATTCTTCACGACCTGGCAACATGTCCCGGACGTCTTATGGCATTTCGCGTTCATGGGGATGCGTACCGTTCTGGTGGAAGTTCTGTGAATTTCGCAATTGCGCTAAATTTACCCACGACTGGCAGGGTTATTTTCGTTATCCTGTTATTCTCGTTATTTTCAGATATTTAAGCCCTGACTACAGGGCCTGAAACCCAGTGACTGTTTGACCGCCTTCCGGATCGTTTTTCGCCATGCATCACAGCGTCCTGTTCGAGCTGTTCCTTATTCTGACTGCCGCAATCATTGCGGTGCCCATCGCTCACAAGCTGCGTGCCAATTCGATCATCGGCTTTCTGATTGGTGGTTTCTTTATCGGCCCGTTTGGCTTTGGCCTGATTAGTGAACGTGAAGACATCTCCACGGTTGCAGAACTTGGCGTTGTTTTTCTGCTGTTCATGATCGGTTTGGAACTGTCGCGCGAACGATTGCGCGTTATTGGCGGGCGGTTTGCCGCACTTGGGCTGTTTCAGATACTTGTCTCGATGCTCGCCCTTCTGGGCCTGATGATCGTTATGGAATTTGCCCTGCCAACCGCGCTGGTCATTGCAGGCGCACTGGCATTGTCATCAACGGCCATCATCCTCAAACAGCTTTCTGATGACCGGCAGCTCAATACCCGGTTCGGGCGCGCGGCCCTTGCCATCCTGCTTTTGCAGGACGTGGCGGTTGGCCCGTTCCTGATCATGGTGCAGGCCGCAGGCGATGCGGGGACTGAAACAAGCCCGTGGATCAGCATCTTGCTTGGTTTCGGGGCGGTTGCCTTGCTGTTGCTGGTCGGGCGTTATTTGTTGCCACGTCTGTTTCGCTATATCGCCTCTCTTAAAAATCCGGAACTGTTTGCCATTGGCACATTGTTTGTCGTTCTGGCGGCCAGCACACTTACCGAAGTGTCCGGGCTTTCCATGGCGCTTGGCGCCTTCATTGCCGGTGTGATGCTGGCCGAAACCGAATTCCGCCATCAGATCGAAGCCGACATTGCGCCGTTCCGTGGTGTGTTCCTGTCGCTGTTCTTCATGTCGGTGGGCATGTCGGTCAATGTCGACGTGGTCTACAACGAATTTGGCACCATCATGATGTGGCTGGTGTTGCTGCTGGTGATCAAGACGGCCGTGCTTTTTGTTCTGGCACGCGCGATCAAGTTTGAAACCGGTTCTGCCATTCGTGTCGCGCTTAGCCTTGCGGCGGGTGGCGAATTTGCCTTTGTGATGTTTGCACTGGCCGCGCAAAACGGGGCGGTGCCACTTGATATTGCGGCGATGCTGATCCCGGTGGTGGCGATTTCGATGGCGCTGACCCCGACCCTGATCAGTCTGGGCCACAAGATCGAGGAAAAGCTGCATCCCAAAGAAGAAGACCAGCTTGGCAGGATTTCCGAGGAATCCGAGGGCATTCATCAGCATGTTCTGGTGATCGGCAGCGGCCGTGTTGGTCGGGTTCTGGCACGGTTGCTCAAAACCCGCAACATCCCGTTCCTTGTCCTTGATAGTGACGCACAGCAGGTTTCGCGGGGGCGGGCAGAAGGCCTTCCGGTTTACTTTGCCGACGGGTCCAGACCGGAAACTTTCCGGGCTGCACATACGGATGAAGCAAAAATTGCGGTTGTTGCCATGGGGAACCCGCATGCCACGGAAAAAACCGTTGCCCTTTTGCGACAACATTACCCGCATCTGAAGATCTTTGCCCGTGCGCAGGACATCACCCATATCGGGCCACTGTCGCGCCATGGCGCGGATGCCGCCATTCCCGAAGTTCTCGAAACCGGCTTGCGGTTATCCGATCATGTTTTGGCCGCCTGCGACGTACCACAAGAAGATATCGATGCGGAAATCGCCAAGTTCCGCCGCGCGGATATGTTGTTGATGAACGAACTGGCCCCGCGCATGCAGCGCAAACAGGCCAGCGGGGATGCCAAGGAAAGCGGCACCAAGGACAGCACCACCAAGGACAAGCCCTGATCATCAACAGGACGAAACAAAAAACCCCCGTTGATACATGCAACGGGGGTTTTTTGATGACGTCGGTCGGGAAAATGACGTTTAGACGGCGGTTTCTGCATCCAGTGCATAACCGGCCGCACGGACGGTGCGGATGATATCGCGCGTACCCTTGACGTCGTTCAACGCCTTGCGCAGGCGGCGTATGTGAACATCAACCGTGCGGGTTTCGACATAGATGTTCGGGCCCCAAACAGCGTTAAGCAGCTGTTCGCGAGAGAAAACACGCCCCGGATGTTCCAGGAAATAGCGCAAAAGACGGAATTCCGTCGGGCCAAGATGGATGGCCTTGCCGTTGCGACTGACACGATGGGCGGCGAGATCCATTTCGATATCGGAATAGATCAACTGCCCTTGTGGTTGCGCCGGACCGGATCGGCGTAGCAAAGCGCGGATGCGGGCCAGCAATTCACCAATGGCAAACGGCTTGGTGACATAGTCATCAGCCCCGGTATCAAGACCGCGGATACGATCACCTTCTTCGCCACGGGCCGTAACCATGATCACCGGCAAATCGCGGCTTTCAGGTTTGCGACGGATCTGGCGGCAGACTTCGATACCCGACATCACCGGCAGCATCCAGTCGAGCAAAACAAGATCGACATGGGTTTCTGCCAGAATTTTCAACGCTTCGTCACCGTCTCCGGCTTCGACAACCTGCATCCCCTCTCGTTCGAGGTTGTAGCGCAACATGGTTACGATTGCAGCCTCGTCCTCGACGATAAGAACCGTTGGGTCCATCTTCCTATGCTCCAGTGTCACTCATTCGGTTCGACGACCGCGAAATTCGCAGCGTCGTTTTTTGGCCGATCAATCCCCGGCAGGTCTTCGCCCTTGATCCGGTAATAGATCGTCTCGGCGATGTTGGTGGCGTGGTCGCCAATACGTTCGATGTTCTTGGCGATGAACAACAGATGGGTCGACGCGGTAATGTTGCGCGGATCTTCCATCATGTAGGTCAGCAATTCGCGGAACAGCGAATTGTACATGTCGTCCACTTCCTGATCGCGTTCCCAAACCCGGTGGGCCTTTTCAGCGTCGCTTTCGATATAGGCGTCCAGAACATCCTTGATGATTTCCTGGGCCAGCTTGGCCATGTTCGGGATCGCCTGAACCGGGCGGATCGGCGGGATCTGGTTCAGAACCTGTGCGCGTTTGGCGATGTTCTTTGCCAAATCACCGATGCGTTCAAGATCGTTTGACAGCTTAAGGGCCGTAACGACCTGACGCAGGTCATCTGCCATCGGCTGACGCAGGGCCAGAAGACGGACGGCAAAGTCCTGTACTTCCTGTTCAAGAACGTCGATGCGCTGATCGGACAGGATGACTTTCTCGGCCAACTCGGAATCGCGTTTAACGATGGAACGGATCGACGAAATAAGCTGGCTTTCGGCAAGCCCGCCCATCTGCGAAATGATGTTGTTCAGACGGGTCAGTTCCTCGTCGAACGAACTTACGATATGGGTATGATCTTCAGCCATTTATGCGTACTCCTGGTGTCGCTTAACCGAAGCGGCCGGTAATGTAACCCTTGGTGCGTTCGTCCTTCGGGTTGGTAAAGATTTGATCGGTTTCGCCAACTTCAACCAGCTTGCCAAGGTGGAAGAACGCGGTGCGCTGCGACACACGGGCGGCCTGCTGCATGGAGTGGGTGACGATCACAATCGTGTAGTTCGAACGCAACTCATCGATCAGTTCCTCGACCTTGGCGGTCGCAATCGGATCAAGTGCCGAGCACGGCTCATCCATCAGGATGACTTCCGGGCTGACGGCCACCGCACGCGCAATGCAAAGACGCTGCTGCTGACCACCGGAAAGACCAGTTGCAGGCGACTGCAGGCGGTCTTTGACTTCCTTGAGAAGACCGGCACGTTCAAGCGAGGTCATGACGATTTCGTCAAGTTCATCGCGCGAATTGACCAAGCCATGAATACGCGGGCCATAGGCCACATTGTCATAGATGGTTTTCGGGAACGGGTTCGGTTTCTGGAACACCATACCGATGCGCGCGCGCAGCTGAACCACGTCAATGCGCTTGTCATAGATATCGCGACCATCAAGGGTGACTTCACCCTTGAGGGTGACACCGTCAATCGTGTCATTCATCCGGTTCAGGCAGCGCAGGAAGGTGGATTTACCACAGCCCGACGGGCCGATCAGCGCGGTCACCTGCTGTTCGGCGATATCAAGGTTGACCTCATAAAGGGCCTGATTATCGCTATAGAAAAGATCAAGGTTACGCGCGGTCATTTTCGGTTTTTCGACCGACGGCTCTGCCGTCATTGCGCTCTGGGATACAGCAGCCATTTTACCACTTCCGTTCAAATTTTTTGCGCAGATACACAGCCAGTCCATTCATCAGGACAAGGAAGGCCAGCAACACCATAATCGCAGCCGAGGTTTTCTCGACAAAGGCACGTTCCGGGCTGTCTGCCCACAGATAGATCTGCACCGGCAGAACCGTTGCCGGGTCAAGAGCCCCGCCCGGGATATCGACAATAAAGGCCACCATACCGATCATCAGAAGCGGTGCGGTTTCGCCCAGTGCCTGCGCCATGCCAATAATCGTGCCGGTCAGAATGCCCGGCATGGCAAGCGGCAAGACATGATGGGTCACAGTCTGAACCGGTGATGCGCCAAGACCAAGTGCTGCCTGCCGGATCGACGGCGGCACCGCCTTGATGGCTGCACGCGAGGCAATGATGATGGTTGGCAAGGTCATGAGTGCGAGCGTCAGACCACCGACAACCGGGGCCGAACGCGGCAAATGCATGACATTAAGGTAAACCTCAAGACCGAGCAGACCAAACACGATGGACGGTACGGCCGCCAGGTTGTTGATATTGACCTCGACAATCTGGGTGAAGCGGTTTTTCGGTGCGAACTCTTCGAGATAGACCGCAGCCAGAACGCCAATCGGGAAGGACAGCGCCAGCGTCACCAGCAGGGTATAGAACGACCCAACAGCCGCCCCCCAAATCCCGGCAAGTTCCGGTTCGCGGGAATCCCCACTGGTAAAGAAGCGGGTGTGGAACTGTTTTTCCACCGCACCGGCTTCGACCAGCTGGTTATACCAGCTTACTTCCTGATCATTGAGGCGACGGTCGCCTTCATCGACGGTGGGATCAATATAGCCCTTGTTGAGCATATCGAAATCGTCACCCGAGATCAGCCAGATGGTGCGCGTTTGGCCAATCAGGCTCGGATTTTCGAGAACCCGTTCGCGCAGGTCATAAGATGCACCACCTGAAACGATGCCATAAAGGTTTCGCTTTTCACTGCGCGAGGTCACATCCGGGAAACGTTCCCGCAAGGCCTGTTTGATGAGGCCATCAAAGTTCGCACGACCAATCACGTCCGGATCACCGGTCCCTTCGGGATCAATGACCGCCGGATCAAAGGTAATTTCGAGCTGGACATAGGTCTGGTAAAAGGCGCTGTAGCCTTTTGATCCAATCGAAAACACCAGAACGAACAGGGCCAGAAGCGCGATACCAATCGCAACCAGGCCATACATTTTAAAGCGGCGTTCAGCGGCGTAACGTTTTTTGATTTGACGCGCAATCTTCGGACTATCCCAGTCAACCGGCTTACGCAGATTGTCAGAGATCACCTTGGCCGCAGCTCTGTCTTCCATAAGAGATGCCATATCAGTCATATTTCTCGCGATACTTCTGAACAACCTTAAGGGCAAATACGTTCAAGCCCAAGGTGACAAGGAAAAGAACCAGCCCCAACGCAAAGGCCGAAAGGGTTTTTGCACTGTCAAACTCCTGATCCCCGACCAGAAGGGTCACGATCTGCACGGTAACGGTCGTAACAGCCTGAAGCGGGTTTGCCGTCATGTTTGCGGCAAGACCAGCCGCCATCACCACAATCATGGTTTCACCAATCGCACGGGACACTGCCAGCAGAACCGCACCGACAATACCCGGAAGTGCGGCCGGGAAAATCACATTGCGGATGGTTTCGGATTTGGTTGCGCCCAAGCCGTAAGAACCATCGCGCAGGGATTTCGGCACCTGCGACATGACGTCATCAGACAGTGACGAAACAAACGGAATGATCATCACACCCATGACAAGACCAGCCGCCAGCGCACTTTCGGAGCTGACATCAAGACCAAGGATCGCGCCATTATCACGCAGGAACGGAGCCACGGTCAGCGCAGCAAAGAAGCCATAAACAACCGTCGGCACACCCGCCAGAATTTCAAGTGCAGGCTTGGCCACCGCGCGGAATTTCGGCGATGCATATTCGCCCATGTAGATTGCCGAAAACAGGCCGATCGGAACGGCCACGCACATGGCAATCAGGGTAATCAGTAGCGTGCCGACAAAGAGCGGGATCGCACCAAAGGCACCCTCGGAGGCAACCTGATCGGCACGAATGGCAGTTTGCGGGCTCCATTCCAGACCAAACAGGAACTCAAGCGGGTTGATCTTGGTAAAGAAGTGTAGTGCTTCGAACAGTAGCGAAAAGACAATGCCGACGGTCGACAGGATCGCAATCGCCGAGCAGGCAATCATCACATAGCGCGCGATGCGTTCGATATTGTTGCGCGCGCGCATGTCTGCGGTGATTTTGCGATATGACAGCGACAAGCCAAGCACAGCGCCGCTCAGCATCACGACGACAAGGGCGGCATTGGCAATCGTCTGAATGTTGGCAAGACGGCGACCGGCATCAACAATTTCCGGTTCGACCGTCAGATGCTGACCATTTCCGTCAGCAATCAGTGAAATAGAGTTAAGCGCAAGCGACAGGCGACCGGAGTCACTGACAATTTCCTGTGGCAGATCTGAAACGATCAGGGCTTCGATCACTGATCCCTGAAAACAATACCAGATCAAAAGCAAAAACAGCGCGGGAAGCCCGCACCAGGCTGCTGTATAGGCCCCGTAGTGAACCGGCAAGGAATGAAGATTGCTGTGTCGGCCGCCCGAGAGCGCTACGGCCCGCTGGCGTCCAAAATAAAAGGACAGCGCGCAAAGTGCGGCAACCGCGAGCAACAGGAAAGACAGGGACATTATATTAGATCCGTTCGCCAGATGAGCCTGCAAAGGTCAGTTCGTGAGGCCAATAGGACAGAAACTATAAACAAATCAAGTCAGGATATAAAGAAACCGGTGGCAGCGCACGCCGCCACCGGTTGAAAGATCGCGTTACATGCTCAGCGGCGAAAGGTTCATCGCTGCGTTGCGTACGGCTTCACGCTCTGCTGCATCCATCGGGATGAGACCGCGGTCAGCAAGGTAACCTTCGTCACCCCAAGCTTTGTCGGCGGTGAATTCAGCCAAGTATTCCTTGATGCCCGGGATGGTGCCAACGTGCGCGTTCTTCACGTAGAAGTACAGCGAACGGGAAACCGGGTAATCACCAGCAGAGATTGCTTCGAAGGTCGGAGCAACACCGGCGATCATGGAGCCCTGGAGCTTGTCGCCGTTCTGGTCAAGGAAGGAGAAGCCGAAGATGCCAAGGGCATCGTGGTTTGCTTCAAGCTTCTGAACGATCAGGTTGTCGTTCTCGCCTGCTTCAACATAACCACCGTCTTCACGAACGCCAGCGCAGACAGCTTTGAACTGGTCTTTGTTGGTTTCTTCAAGAGCGGCGATAACCGGGAACTCTTCGCAAGCTTCTTCGAGTACCAGCTCGGTGAAGGCATCACGAGTACCGGAGGTCGGCGGCGGGCCGAGAACTTCGATTTTAACGTCCGGCAGGCTCGGATCGATTTCCGACCAGGTGGTGTAGAAGTTGTCTACGAGCGACTTGCCGTCTTTGGACGGAACGGTTTTTGCCAGAGCAAGGAAGATCTGCTCTTTGGTCAGGTCAAGCTGCGGGGCCGCGTTGGAGTTCGACAGAACAATGCCGTCGTAACCAACTTTAACTTCGGTAACTTCCGAAATGCCGTTTGCAGCGCATTTTTCAACTTCGGACTTCTTGATGCGACGCGAAGCGTTGGTGATGTCCGGGTGCTGTTCGCCAACACCGGCACAGAACAGCTTCAGACCACCGCCAGAACCGGTCGATTCAATAACCGGCGTCTTGAAAGAGGTGGTTTTACCGAATTCTTCTGCAACCGCGGTTGCAAACGGGAAGACGGTGGACGAACCAACGATACGAATCTGGTCGCGTGCTTCGGCAGCGCCAGCAAAGGCAACGCTCATCAGCGCCGCAACAGCAAGAGTCTTCTTCATCATAAATTCCCCAATGGTTGTTCCACTTCGGAACGGTGCAACGATCTGCGAGGCGGACTCTAACGCTGGGTGCTTACGGTATTGTGTCGCTTTTGTTAACGTTATGTGACAACGTATCAGAGCGGTAAAAACAGACACAAAATTCATTGTAAATCAAAGCCTTAACGTTAACCAACGTGCGCTTGAAAATACCGGATTTTCGTTCCAACACGGCAAAACACACATTGTTTGCGACAGGCTGTAACAAAAACTGTCACATTTCCCGCAACCATGGCTCGGGGCACGGGTTTTGGCGCTGAATTGGGAGCAATTGCCAGCAAGTCCTTTACATGGCGCCATTTCCACGCAACTGTTGGGCATAAGGGATACATACTTGCCGCGCGCGTGCGCAGCCAAAACAGGAGCAAAACATGAGCAACGCCTCACTCGATGAGATTCAGGAACTGATCCAGAAGTTGTCTGGTGAACTCGGAGATATGTCAGAGGCCGCTTCGCGCCATATTGATGATCTGCATATCGCGGTGAACAACGTGGCATCGCATGTTCTGGCCATTGAGGCGGTCCTGTCGCTGGTCGCAAAGAAAGTCGATATCGACGAAGCCGAAGCCCTTAAATGGATTCGTGACAAAACAGCTGCCTATGCCGAAGACGCCAGCGAAAGTTCCGCTGCCGAAGGCATTGCGCAAAGCCTGCTTGGCAAGGAAGAAGAATAAACGACCATCCCCGTCATCCGAACGTGGTGGTCAGAATTCAAAAGGACGGCAGAGGGTTTTTCCACTGCCGTCCTTTGTGTTTGTTGATCCTGAAGTACCGGGCCTAACCGGCAAGCTCGCCCACGGGCATCCGGTCGCGCAGTTTTTCCGGTACCGGGCCGCCCGCCGCCCAATCAAGCAATTGCACAGTGTGCAGAACCTTGAGGTCGTCGGTTTCGATCTGCACCATGCAGCCGATATTACCGGTGGCGACCAGATCAGGCTGGGTCGCACGGATATTGCCGCGTTTGCGCTCCTGAAGCTGGCCTGCGATTTCGGGCTGCAACAGGTTATAGACCCCGGCAGAACCACAGCACAGATGGCCTTCGGCAATTTCGGCAACTTCAAAACCGGCCTGTTTAAGAAGATCGCGTGGCGGACGGGTGATCTTCTGGCCATGCTGCATCGAGCACGCCGAATGATAGGCAACACGCGGGTTCCCGTGGCTGGCACCAGCAAAGACCGTGTCATCAATATCAAGGCTTGCCAGATATTCGGTAATATCCTTGGCAAGGGCCGAGACCGTGGCCGCCTTATCGGCATAGGCCGGTTCATGGCGTAGCATATGGCCGTAATCCTTGATCGTGGTGCCACAGCCCGATGCGGTAATCACGACTGCATCAAGCCCCTCGCCCTCAAGCTCATTGGTCCAGGCATCAATATTGCCCTTGGCCTGGGCATGCGATTGTTCTTCCTTGCCCATGTGATGGACAAGCGATCCGCAACAACCAGCGCCCTTGGCAACCACCACCTCGATCCCAAGACGGGTGAGCAGACGAACCGTCGATTCGTTGATTTCGGTTTCAAGCACCTGCTGCGCACAGCCAATCAGAATGGCAACGCGGCCTTTCCGTTCGCCAATCGCCGGGATCACCTGTGGTTTATCAACCCAGCTTGGCGGTGGCATATGACGTGCACCCATCTTGACCATGCCCTTGAGCCGACCGGGCATCAAACGTGCGAAGGGTGCGGCAAATTTCGCCCCGATCAGCGACATCCGAAACAGGGTCGGGTTGGGCACAACAATCGACAGCAGCTTGCGCAACAAGCGATCACCCAGCGGGCGCTCATAGTTTTCTTCGATATGGGCGCGCGCATTGTCGATCAGGTGCATGTAATCAACACCGGACGGACATGTGGTTGTACAGGAAAGACATGACAGGCAGCGATCAAGATGTTTGACCACCTTTTCGGTTGCCGGTTTGTCGTTTTCCAACATGTCCTTGATCAGGTAAATGCGGCCACGCGGGCTATCAAGCTCATCACCCAGGGTCACAAATGTCGGGCAGGTCGCGGTACAGAAACCGCAATGCACACATTTGCGCAGGATCTGTTCACTTTCGGCAATCGCCGGATTTTCAAGCTGGGCTGGGGTGAAGTTGGTTTGCATTACACGCCCTCCCCGTTCTGTGAAACGGGTGCTATGCGCCCCGGATTAAGGATGCCATGCGGATCGAAGTTTTCCTTGATCCGGGCATTGATGCGCGCAAGAGCCGGGTTTTCAGGTTGGAAGACTGCGATGCTTTGGCGCATATCGTCTGGTGCACGGACCAGATCGGCCTGCCCGCCCGCCGACGTCACCACATCGCGGATCGTACCGGCCATGCCATCGGGCGCATCAGAACCGGAAAGCTGCAACCAGACCCGGCCACCAGCCCAATCCATCATCGTGCGTCCGCCGGTTTTTTCCATCAGGTCTGCACAGATATCCCCGCCGCTTGCCGGGGGAACCGACACGCGCCAAAGAATACTGCCTGCGTTTTCAGATGCAGCAAACGGAACCACATCGGCAACAACACGCCAGATATTATGGCTGTGACTTTCCGGGACTTCGTGACATTCGCCAAAATCGGCCAATGCACGACACAACGCATCGGCCCGCCAGGCAACAGAGGGATGGGGTCCTTCGATCCGCAACGCCACAAGGCCACTGCCATATTCACCAGCAAGCGGCACATCAAGGTGCGGCGCGTCTTCGGGCGCGATCCAGGCGGCGGCCGAAACTTCGTTTTCACTGCGCATGGCCAGTGTCATGGCCTTGCCAGCAGCCCGCGGGTCACTGCACGCAACAATCACAGTGGCCGATGTCTCATCATTAGGCATGACCTTAAGCGTCACGGTATGCATGACGCCAAGGGTGCCAAACGAGCCAGACATCAGTTTCGAAAGATCAAACCCGGTAACGTTTTTCATCACCCGACCGCCGGATTTAAAGTCCTCTGCCCGGCCAGAAACGGCTTCGAAGCCAAGAACATGATCCCGTGCAGAGCCGACCTTGATCCGGCGCGGTCCACCAAGGTTACAGGCCACCAGTCCGCCGATGGTTCCAGCATTCGAGCCGCTTGCGCCATCAAGCAGGGCAGGAAAATTGCCCGGCTCGAAATGGAATTGCTGGTTCTTTTCGGCAAGGGCGGCCTTAATGTCGGAAAGAGGTGTTCCGGCGCGTGCGGAAATCACCAGTTCTTCGGGCTGATAAAACAGAATGCCCGACAGTTTGGAGCAGTCCAGCACCGCATTGGTCTGAACGCTGTGCCCATAGGCGCGTTTGCTGCCTGATCCGATGATTTCAAGCGGGGTCTCTGATCCAAGCGCCCAACCGACTGCGTCGCGCAGCTGATCCGGCGTGGTGGGGGAAAGTACGTCCACCATAACTCTCTCTTTTCCTCTCCTGAGCCTGATCAATCGGATTTGCGGGAGCCGATTGGCAGGCCTTTGTTTTGTCTTCTTTGGGTCTTGTCCGAATACGTTTAGAAACGCGGGATGTCCGGGAATTTGTCGGCCACCGCCTTGGCATGCAGGGTTTTGAGCTCCCCACAGCCATGCAAGGTCGGGAATACCTTGCCGGGGTTGAGCAACTGGTCCTCGTCAAAGGCCATCTTGATGCGTTCCTGATGCTTCATGTCATCACTTGTGAACATCTCGCCCATCAGGTCACGCTTTTCGACGCCGATGCCATGTTCACCTGACAAGACACCACCGACTTCAACACAGAGCTTGAGGATATCGGCCCCGAACGCCTCGGCCTTTTCAAGGTCGCCCGGTTTGTTGGCATCAAACATGATCAGCGGATGCAAATTGCCATCCCCGGCATGGAAGACATTGGCAACACCAAGCCCATGCTGTTTGGACAGATCCTGCATCCCGGTCAGGACTTCGGACAGGCGGCCACGCGGAATGGTGCCATCCATGCACATGTAATCCGGTGAAATGCGGCCAATCGCCGGGAAGGCATTTTTGCGGCCCGACCAGAACAGCAGGCGTTCTTCCTCGCTTTCGGAAATGCGCGAATAAACCGCCCCGCAATCCTTGGCGATCTTGCCGACCCGATCAATCAGGTAATCGACTTCGACCTGCGGACCATCAAGTTCGACCAGAAGAAGCGCCTCGACATCAAGCGGGTAGCCCGCCTGAACGAATTCCTCAGTCGCCTTGATTGCCGGGGCATCCATCATTTCAAGACCACCCGGAATGATCCCGGCTGCGATGATGGCGGCAACGCAGTTCCCGCCTTCTTCAGATGAATTAAAGCCCAGCAGAAGCGCCCGTGCGGTTTCGGGTTTGCGCAGGATGCGAACGGTTACCTCGGTCACGATACCAAGCAACCCTTCGGACCCGGTAACGATGCCAAGCAGGTCATAGCCCGCCTGATCAAGGCCCTTGCCGCCGATGCGCAGAATGTCACCTTCGATGGTGACCATTTCGACACCCAACACATTGTTGGTGGTAAGCCCGTATTTCAGGCAATGCACCCCGCCGGAATTTTCGGCGATGTTCCCCCCGATGGAGCACGCGATCTGGCTTGAGGGATCGGGGGCGTAATAGAAACCTTCGTGTTCGACCGCGCGCGTGATGCCAAGGTTGGTGACACCGGGCTGCACGACGGCAGCCCGGTTGTCCCAGTCGATATCAAGCACGCGATTGAATTTCATCATACTAATGGTAATCGCATCGGCCATCGGCAACGCCCCACCGGACAAACCGGTACCGGCACCGCGCGGAACGACACGGATCTTATTTGTATGACAATATTTCAGGATGGCTGCGACCTGCGCGGTATTTTCCGGCAGGACAACGATCATCGGCAATTGCCGATAAGCCATCAACCCGTCGCATTCATAGGGCCTGAGCTGATCATCATCGACAATAACCCCGCCCGGTGTCGGGATGATGTCCCGCATGGCCGCGATAATGTCCTTGCGACGTGCAAGAGTGTTCTGATCAGGCTCAGGCATCCTAAGCATCGGTTGTTTACTCCGTCAATTCGACCAGCAAGTCCTTGCTGTCGACCTGTGTACCGGCAGGAGCGTGGATTTTCGCCACGGTGCCGTCCTTTTCCGCGTGAACCGCGGTCTCCATTTTCATCGCCTCAAGCGAGCACATGACATCGCCCGCCTTGACCTTCTGGCCTTCGGAAACGTGAACTTCGACCACAAGGCCCGGCATCGGAGCGGGAACATGCAAGCCATTGCCGTCTTCGGCCTTTGGTTTTGCCTTGCCCGACGCTGCCAGAGTCTTATCGGCGACCTTTACCGTGCGCGGCTGACCGTTCAGTTCGAAGAACACGGTACGGTTGCCTTCCTCGTCACCCGCTTCCGAGGTTGTCAGATAGCGGATGACAAGGGTCTTGCCCTTTTCCAGATCGACCGAAATTTCATCGTTCTGGTTCATCCCATAGAAGAAGACCGGGGTTGGCAGAACCGAAACGTCGGCGTTGTGGCTGCGATGTTCGGCGTAATCAAGGAACACCTTGGGATACATCACATAGGATGCAACCTCGGCATCGCTGATATTGCGATGGGTCTTTTTCTCGATTTCCTTGCGGGTGGCTTCGAAATCAATCGGCGGCAATGACTTGCCCGGACGATCTGTCAGGGCTTCGCCACCTTTGAGCACCTTGCGCTGCAGGGCGGGCGGGAAACCGCCGACCGGCTGACCGATTTCACCACGGAAGAAGGAAATAACACTGTCCGGGAAGGCGATGTCCTTTTTGGGATCAAGAATGTCTTCCTCAGACAAACCGGACGTCACCATCATCAGCGCCATATCACCAACGACCTTGGAGCTTGGCGTGACCTTGACGACATCGCCAAACATCTTGTTGACCGCAGCATAGGCCTTGGACACTTCGGGCCAGCGATCCTCGATCCCGAGGGCCCGGGCCTGCTGACGCAGGTTGGTGTACTGGCCACCCGGCATTTCATGGACATAAACGTCCGATGTGCCGCTGCGAATGTCGCTTTCGAAACCGGCATAGTAACGGCGGACCTGTTCCCAATAGGTCGAGACTTCCTTGAGCGCCTCGGTCTTAAGGCCCGGATCGCGCGGCTGACCGATATAGTTGTTGGCGATCGAGCCCAGATTTGGCTGGGATGTCAGACCCGACATGGAATCCATGGCCGCATCGACCGCATCAACACCGGCATCAATCGCGGCAATCACGGTTGCCGCCGAGATACCGCTGGTATCGTGGGTGTGGAAGTGGATCGGGATATTGACCGTGTCCTTGAGTGCGGTCACCAGTTCGGTCGCGGCCGCCGGACGCAAGACACCCGCCATATCCTTAAGACCGAGAATATGGGCACCGGCAGCTTCAAGTTCGCGGGCCATATTCACATAGTAATCAAGGTTATATTTCGGGCGGTCCTTGTCATAGATATCGCCGGTGTAACAGATGGTCGCTTCGCAGAGCTTGTCGGTTTTAAGAACCGATTCCATCGCGACCTTCATGTTTTCAACCCAGTTGAGG
>NZ_DBGS01000135.1:44054-58439 GCF_002295455.1 Thalassospira sp. UBA848
GCATTGTCGGGATAGTTGGTATAGCCAACCGCGTTAGAGGCACGCAGCAGCATCTGGGTCAGGATATTGGGCACACGTTCGCGCAATTTGACCAGACGATCCCACGGGTCTTCCTTAAGGAAGCGCATGGCAACGTCAAAGGTCGCCCCACCCCAGCATTCAAGCGAAAACAGTTCCGGCAGACCATGCGCGTAATAAGGCGCAATTTCGAGCATGTCATAGGTGCGCATGCGGGTTGCCAGCAAGGATTGATGGGCATCACGCATGGTGGTGTCGGTCATCAGGACGCGTTCCTGATCCTTCATCCAGCGCGAGAAACCCTCTGGCCCCAATTGATCAAGCTTTTGCTTGGTGCCCGGGCGAATTTCGCCAAGATCAATCGATTTTGGCATCACCGGATCATGCAGATTGGTCGGAACAACCCGGCCTTCGACTTCGGGGTTGCCATTGACCGCAACCTCGCCGATGAAGCGCAGCAGGCGTGTGGCACGATCCCGACGGCGCACGAACTTGAACAGATCAGGCGTTTCGTCAATGAAACGGGTCGTGTATTCACCGGCTCGGAATTTCGGGTGATTGATCAGGTTTTCAAGGAAGGCCAGGTTAGTCGCAACACCGCGAATACGGAATTCGCGAAGGGCCCTGTCCATGCGATCCACCGCTTCACGCGGGGTGCTGCCCCATGCGGTGACCTTTTCAAGCATACTGTCATAGAACGGTGTGATCACCGCCCCGGAATAGGCCGTGCCGCCATCAAGACGAATGCCAAAGCCGTTTGCACCACGATACACCTTGATGATCCCGTAATCGGGGACAAAGTTGTTTTCCGGGTTTTCGGTGGTGATACGGCACTGAAGCGCATGATCACGCAGCTTGATCTTGTCCTGCCAGGGGATACCGGTTTCGGACGGGAAGCCGATGCGCCCACCCTGCGCGATCAGGATTTGTGCCTTGACCAAATCAAAGCCGGTCACGCATTCGGTGACGGTGTGTTCGACCTGAATACGGGGATTGACCTCGATGAAATAAAACTTGGATGTGTCAACATCCATAAGGAACTCGACCGTCCCGGCATTGACGTAGTTGGCCGCCTTGCCAAGGCGGATCGCTGCATCACAGATTTCCTTGCGCTGATCATCATCAAGATAGGGTGCGGGCGCACGTTCAACGACTTTCTGGTTGCGACGCTGAACGGAACAGTCACGCTCATAGAGATGAACAAGGGTGCCGTGGGTATCACCAAGAAGCTGAACCTCGACATGGCGGGCACGGCGGATCAGTTTTTCAAAGTAAACTTCACCATTGCCAAAGGCGGCCTCGGCCTCGCGGCGGGCGGCCAATACCTGCGCTGACAGGTCCTTGCCGTTTTCGATAACCCGCATGCCACGGCCACCACCGCCCCAGCTGGCTTTCAGCATCAGGGGATAGCCGATATCCTCGGCAATGCGGGTAACTTCGGCCATGTCTTCGGGAAGCGCGCTTGAGGCGGGCATAACCGGCACACCGGCACTTTCGGCCAGATTACGCGCAGAAACCTTGTTGCCCAAGGTGCGCATGACTTCTGAGTCCGGACCGATAAACTGAATGCCGGCTTCGGCACAGGCATCGGCGAATTCGGGATTTTCCGACAGGAAGCCATAGCCCGGATGGATCGCATCGACATCGGCATCGCGCGCGACACGCAGGATGTCCTCTATATCGAGATAGGCGCGAATGGGTTTATTACCCTTGCCCACCGTGTAGCTTTCATCAGCCTTGAAACGGTGAAGGGCAAAACGGTCTTCGTCAGAGAAAATCGCAACTGTGCGAATGCCAAGTTCGTTGGCAGCTCGCAAAACACGAATCGCAATTTCGCCACGGTTGGCGACCAGAAGTTTACGGATACGCTTTGGTGCTGAACGCGTCATGGACACCGGGCTCCTAACACATTTTCCTGGCAGGAGCGTGCCTGTGCGCGCCTGCCAAAACCAAGTGAAACGCCACGATATGGTCCTTGAATGCGTTGCGGTGCGGGATGCCTGCAACGCCATATCCATTGTGGCGATACGGGATGCCAGCACGCTGAGATCTTGTGCAATGCATCCAGAGCTTTTGGCGCCCGGTGGGCAGGCGACGGTTCTGGTATATGCGCATTGCCCTCTCCCTGTCAAAGCATGATCTCATGAATTGGTAATACCAATTTTCGGATATCCCGACCAGTTTCTTTTCACCATACGGAACACGCCACTGATCCTCTTCAATCACAGCGACCAGAAAACCGCGATCTTTCAGCGACTTTTGGCGCGAATATGCTATTGTCCGCCCTCGGAAAAACTGGAAATCCCGAAACGGTTATGCCCATGCCGAAGCTCAATCTTCGACTAAAGTTTTTGCTGCTCTCGATCCTGCCGCTGGTTCTTGCAGCTTCTGCAATCTCGTGGCTGGTCTTTGCCCAGGCCGAACGTCTGGCCGAAGCCGAGATCAGGACGTTTGAACGCAACATCCTGCAGGCCCGCAAGGATGAGCTGAAAAGCTATCTTGAGCTGGCGATGGCATCCATTGACCACATCTATTCGGTGGCAAGCCCGTTGGATGCGGTGTCCAAGGAACGCGTGAAGGCCATCATCGAAGACCTGAGCTATGGCGAGGACGGCTATTTCTTTATCTATGACCGCGATGGCACAGCCCTTGTTGAACCGCCCCAGCCGTGGCGCGTCGGGCGGACCTATTGGAACCTGCGTGATATCAACGGCAACACGGTTATTCAGGGCCTGATCTTCAATGCGGAAAAGGGTGGCGATTTCATGCGCCACGTCTGGGAAAAGCCATCGACCGGGGAGCCGACCGAAAAGATCACCTATTCGCTGATGCTTGATAAATGGGACTGGATGATCGGAACGGGGATTTATATCGACGATATTGCCGAACAGGTCACCGAGATCGAGGCCGAAGTTTCCACCCATATCCGCGAAACCACCATTTCGATCATCGGGGTGACCATTCTGGCGGTGTTACTCGTCGGCATTTCCGGCACGGTTGTCACCCTGTCGGAACGCAAGCTGGCCGACTCAAAGCTTAAGGAACTGACGCATCGGGTTGTTGATGTGCAGGAACAGGAACGCCTTCGGGTGTCGCGCGAACTGCATGACGGCATCAGCCAGATACTGGTTTCCGTCAAATATTCGGTTGAAACCGCGATTGCGCGGATTACGCAAAAACGCGACAACGCCATGGAGCCGATGGAAAAGGCGGCCAAACGATTACAGGACGCCATTCATGAAGTCCGGCGCATTTCACGCGATCTACGTCCGGCGGTTCTTGATGACCTTGGCCTGAAACCTGCAATCGAAAGCATGTGCGCGGAGCTGCAAGACCGTTCGGGCATCCTGATCGAAGTAAAGTGTGAAAACATCGATGGGCAGCTTGATATCGGCAAGAAAACCACGCTGTATCGCGTGCTGCAGGAGACACTTACCAATATCGAACGCCATGCCGATGCCACGGTGGTCAAAATCACCATCAAACGCGAAGGCCAAAGCATCGTGATGCGCATTTCCGATAACGGCGTCGGGTTTGAGACCAACCGCTATATCCGAAACCGTGATCCGAGGGCGGGCATTGGTCTGCGCAACATGCGCGAACGCATGGAATTTCATGGCGGCGGGCTTTCGGTGCGCTCTGAACCCGATGATGGCACCAAAATTACTGCATTTATTCCCGCTACCAGCCAGAATGCCCTACCCGATGACGCAATCAGCGGTTAATCTGGCCACAACAGGGTCATGACCCTACACCCGACAGCCACGCGACAGGAACACGTTCGATCCATGACCAATGTCACCAATGCCAAAGAAGTTTATTCCACAGATCGGCCATTGCGGATTTTGCTTTGTGACGATCACGCGCTTGTAATGGATGGCATCCGGTCGCGCCTGGAATGCTTTGAGCATATCAATATCGTTGGCGAAGCTGGCACCGGTGCAGAAGCATTGACCATGGCGGACGACCTTCACCCCGACATCGTCCTGATGGACATTTCAATGCCGGTGATGAACGGCCTTGAAGCGGCTGAAAAGTTCCGTGAAACCCTGCCGGGCACCAAGGTTGTTATCCTGTCGATGCATGAAAACCCGGAATATCTGCGCACGGCACAACAGGCCGGCGCCAAGGGCTTTATCCTTAAAGACGTGTCATCCAATGACATGGTGCGCGCAATCGAAACCGTAGCCAATGGTGGCGAGGCATTCAGTTCGACATTTGATCGCATCTCCGATGGCGAAGATACCGCCAGTGATGGTGTGCCGCTGACATCGCGCGAACGCACAGTTTTGCGCCTTCTGGCAAAAGGGGCCAGCAACAAACATGTGGCACGCGAACTTGATATCAGTGTTCGGACCGTGGAAACACATCGGCGCAACATAAAACGCAAGCTTGATATTGATAGTTCGGCAGGCCTTGTGCGCTATGCGATTGAAAAAGGTTTGGTGACGCTGGATTCCACCAGCTAAGACAGCCGTTCCGAGCATGCCGTTAAACCGGTCAGGCATCTCTATGCAATGATTTCACATTCTGCTACGGTACATTACGCTAAGGTTTGGATTGATTAAACTTTTCAATGTTTACCGTGGTCGGGTTTGATCCCGCATTCAAGATCAGCCCGTTTTCATGGGTGGAAAGCGTGAACCATACAACAAGCTACACATTCCGACCCGAGCTTGCGCGATGCCGCGAATGCGGTGTGCGGAAGTTTGCCCTGTTCGACAACCTGACGGACGAGGATTTCAAACTTGTCCATATGCCGGTTGAAGACATCGCATTGCCAAGGCGCAACACGCTTTACAATGCCGGTGATCAGGCGCAATCGATCTATACCCTGCGTTCTGGCCTGATCAAACTTGTGCATTACCTGCCTGATGGCAATCAGCGGGTTGTGCGGCTTGTAAAGCCAGGCGGCACCATCGGGCTTGAGGCGCTGGTCAGTGATTGCTTCACCCATCACGCAGAAGCCCTGCAAGAAAGCAAGCTTTGCCGTATTCCAATTGCGGTGATCGAAAAGCTTGATAATGAAAGTCCGCGTTTGCACAAACAGGTGCTTAATCGCTGGCATCAGGCGGTGATGGAATCGGATAACTGGCTAACCCAGATGTCGACCGGGACAGCGCGCGAACGGGTGGCACGTCTTTGCCTGTTTCTGCATGACGATGTGACAAGTACCTGTACCCTTCCGGGGCGCGAAGATATCGGCGCGATGCTTGGCATCACAACTGAAACTGCCAGCCGAATTATTGCCGATTTCAGGCGTCATGACCTGCTTGAGTTTAAATCCCGCAATATCTTTGTGCTTAACCTGCCTGAATTGCGCGAAGTTGCAGGCGTTGATGGGGCGAACGCATCCGACAGTGCAAACTAAGCTGTCCTTCGGAACTATCGCATCGCGTCCTGCAAGGTCGTTTGAAATGCCGAATTCGGGCCACACGCCAATGACAGCTTCTTGTATTCAGCCGGGGTATCGATCCGCTCGTGGAGTTGGCTACTGCGCCGACGAATGTCATTAAGTCGCCTTTTGAAATCCCGACTATATTCCGAAATCAGCCGCCGCATGGCACGCTGTGCATTTTCGGCGGGCATCGGAAACATGGCACCAACTTTTCTGACAACATCATCAACCAGATCATCAAGCGATGCCCGAATATCGGCCTCCATGCCCTGATTGATTTTGACGTGTTCACCTTCGTGGGCATAGACGACATCATATTCACAGGTGCCGCGTTCCAGTTCGGAGGCGATATAGACAAGATGTTTGACCACATTGACCTTGGGACTGACCCGTACTGGATCAAGGCAATAGCGCCCTGCGCCGACTTCGCGCGGTTCAAAGCGCATATCAAATGACGCTTGTACTTCATATTCGGTCAAGCCGGTGACGAGATAGCGGGCATTCCCGCCCGCACGGCTATTTAGCCAGCGCACGGAGCGATGCCGATCAAGCATCGGGTCCATATGGTTGAATTCAAGAAAGGCTTCGGGGGCACTGATTGGGGCACAACTGCCTTGCGCGCGCAAGGAACCGGGAACTGCCAGCACGGCCAGAACGGCCAAAAGCACACACAGGATATGGCTTTCCTTGATCCGATCATGCTGTTGCCCGAACAGTGGCAAACACTTTCTCCCGGTCTTATGAAAACGCTGCGTACAAAACAGATCGCACGCAGCGTCCTTGGTTCCTGTGTTTACGTCTGAAAATCAGACGTGGCTCACATGGTCGGCGCAATCAACACAAAGCGGTGTGGTCGGATCGAATTCCAGTCGCTTGGCGGCAATTGGTTCGCCGCAATTGTGGCAATGACCGTATTCGTCATCATCCATGCGCTTGAGGGTTTTTTCGATGCGCTCCAACTCGACCGTGCGACGACGTTCCTGTTCAAGATGCATTTCCTGATTTTGCAGGGCATCCATCCGCGACAGACGACCGACAGCCTGCTGATCAAGTTCGACCGGCTTGCGATAATCTTCTGAATGCGTCGAATGCGACAGAATTTCGGTCCGTCTGTCTTCCAGGCGGGCGCGCAATTTCGCAAGATCAATGTCTGTTCGATCCGTCATTCGAAACCTCGTTATGGGTTGTTGTTCTTAACTATCAATATGGGTGCAAAAATCCCTGTTTCGCCAATGCATAGATCAAATTATTCAAATATTTTGGCCGATCACGTGCAATTCCCGCAGGCATCAACGAGTTTTTCCAGCGCTGCCTTGGCCTCGTCATCATCCAGACCTTCGGATTTGATCTTTTTCTGGATTTTGCAGCAAAGTGCTGGCCCATCCGGGAACGGCTTGTCGGTCCAGAAGGGCGCGGTTGTGCCAAAATATCCCGCCTGATCAAGGAACGAGACCCCGTAGTAGTAGGCCGCCCCGACCGAGTTATAAAAAGTGGGATCATCAATAAACCCGCCATCAGGCGTCATGGATTTGGTCAGGCACCAGTGCAGCACCAATGCAATGTCCCTGGACGCCGCATTTTGGGTGGTGCCATCGACCTTTGACCAGCCAAGGTCGAAAATCTTGGTGACGTCATAATTATTGTGATTGTTGAAATCACCGTTGTGCTTCCAGCCGAACGGGTATGCATCATCGCGGATCGCAAGTGTGGTGTCAAAAATCTGGGTCCACAGGTCGACCTTGCCGTGCTGATAGGAAATATTGTGAAAGGTCAGACTGAGATCACTGCTTTTGAGAACGCCTTGATCTTTTGTATCAAACCAGCCGCCCCAATAACCGCTTTGATCATCCTGCCAATCATCAAGCCATGTTTTGTAAGCAGAGATGTAATCATCCGTCAGATCAAAACCCTCAACATTGGCTTTGAAGTAATCGCGGATTTCGCTTTTGAAGCACATCTGTGACAGAGCGGCCGTAACCGCACCAAGTGCATCACGCCGATCAAGGCCATCATCGAAAATTTTTGACGTTTTCTGCCCATTAAGCCAGGCAACCATTTTGTCGGGCGTTGCAATTGGCGCCATGAAAGAAAACGGGTATTCGGGCGCCTGCCCGGCATCGGCCAGGGTATTGACCGCATCAATCATCGCATCGACTTTCAGGAACCACTGGTCATAACAAGGCCCCCAGGAACCGTCGGTAGCCACCTGTTTTTCGGCCCACGCCTGATCCGGATTTTTCAGGGAACTGGCAAAGTCTTCAAGTTTGGAATCAAGCTTTTCCCAGTCGGCGGTGTATTGCAGCAGCCATTTGCATTCGATCATTTTTTGATCGGAGGCCGCCATGCTGTTGCCGGTTTTCTGGATCGCGATCAGCTTTTCCTGCAGGGGAGAGAGCTTTGCGGCATAGGCTTTTTGTTGCGCGATATAGTCGGGATCATAAGTGCAAAACTGTTCTGTGATCAGCTTACTGAAATCTGTCAAAGCCCGCCCCCGGATGCTTGCCACTATGGTTTCCGCACAGAACCATGACAAAAACCACAGGATATCCAAAGCATTATCGACACACGGCCTGGAGCGCGGAAACCACCATAGATCGCGCAGACGGATAGAGGGCGCACTGGAAACTAGTCATCAAGCAGCCAGTTGCGGATCACGCGCAGCGCCTGATCAGGGTCGGTTTCAACAATTTTCGCCGCAACATTGGCTTTCTTGCGGTCGATCATGCCTTCAATTCCGGCCACACTGAAACCGTCCGCATCAGACACGGCAGGAAGAGCCGCTGCGTCCCGCGCCGTTCCGCGTAACCTTTCACGCAAACCCGGATCCGATCCCGATTCGTAACGCGGGATCGGCGCAGCAGGCTTCGGCCCCGGCAAAAACGATGGCCCATCCTTGGTTTGATCGGGGTTGTCAGAGTGCGTCATTGGCAACACTTTCGTAGCACATCATCGCGACGCCTATCATACCGCGCTTTGCACTAGGATCAAAAACTCAGTCGTTCGTATAGGTTTTATCTCAACACAGGCTTATTATATTAGACTTAAAGAAACTTTGATTAACAGTGACTTGCGTTGTTAGGCTGTAGTTCGTGCAATTCAAAATGAGCAATGCCGATACCCGGTATCATTCAGTAACCATCACATATTTGACGCGCCGCAATTCGCCAAGAGATACGACATTATATAAGATGGCAGAGGCTTTTCAGCCGTGCAGGGTGTCGCAGAGATACAAAAAATACCTGTTTGCGAATTTTGTACTTTAACAAGTCCTGTTGTCTAACTAATTTGAAAGGCATAACCCACCTCACCTTTCGGGTAGCAAAAACGATACGTTAGAACAAAGCGCACAAAATCACGGGGGCACAGATTTTTGTGAGGCACCATACATTTATATTGATTGTTGCACTGGCCGCGCTGCTGACGAACATCAGCGACACCCGCGCTATGGAATTCGGCGAGGCCCCCGAACTTGCCAAGCAAGTTGAAGACGGGACTCTGCCGCCGGTAAAAGACCGTTTGCCGAAAACACCAATGATTGTCACCCCCAATGACCGGGTTGGCACCTATGGCGGAACGTGGCAAATGGCACAGCGCAACAAGCGGGACCATGCCCTTTTGATCCGAAATATCGGATACGAGCCGCTTCTGCGCTGGACCCCGCAATGGTCATCGACCATTCCGAATGTGGCCCTGTCCTTTCAACCAAGCAGCGATGCTACAGAGTTCTTTTTCCGCCTGCGCCCCGGTATGCGCTGGTCTGATGGCGCGCCATTTACCGCAGCCGACATCGTTTTCTGGTATGAAGACATCCTCAACAATCCCGCATTCGCTGATTCTGTTCCGGAATGGCTGACATCTGGTGGCAATACGGTACAGATCGATGCAATTGATCCGCACACTGTCGCGTTTCGGTTCAGCAAGCCCTATGGCCTGTTTCCAACTGCACTGGCCCGCCCCGAAGGCGTAGAGCCGGTAAGCTATCCGGCGCATTTTCTCAAACCGCTTTTGCCGAAATACAACCCCAATGCCGACGCCATGGCCAAAGAAATGGGCTATGCCGGCTGGGAAGAACGCTTTGTTGACGTGTTTGGTCAACCCGGCACGATTGACGACCCGTCACGCTGGAACAACCCGGATGTCCCGACCCTGAATGCGTGGGTCCTAACCGGCGTCTATGGCAAGGATGATCCGCTGATCGCCAAACGCAATCCTTACTACTGGAAAATTGATCCGACTGGCCGCCAGCTCCCCTATATCGACAGGGTGTCGATGACGCTTGTGCCGTCAAAAAGTGCTGCTGGCGATGCGGCAATTGCTGGCAAGGTCAACATGCAGGAACGTCATGTCAGTAAACACGCCGATGAGGTGCTTGCACGCAACACGGATTTGCTGCCTTTCACATTGGTGGAAAGTGACATGAACATCCTGACCTTGTCGCTTAATCTGAATGACAAGGACCCGGTGCTGCGCAAGATCTTCCAAAGCAAGGATTTCCGTATTGCCCTGTCCCATGCGATCGACCGCTACGCCGTGATTGACCGCTTTGTTCCCGGTGCCCTGCCCCATCAGGCGGCACCACGACCGGAAAGTCCGCAATACCACACGGTTCTGGCACGGCAGTTCATGGCGCACGATGTTGAGCTTGCCCAGCACTTCCTGGCAAAAGCAGGCCTGACAGCCAAAACTGCGGACGGAATTCTGAAGCGTCCGGATGGCAAGCCGCTTTCGTTTACGATTGATACGGAGGGCGCGGAACGATTTGAAATGCTTAATGCGGTTACGCGCTATTGGCGTGACCTTGGGATTGACGTAACCGCGCGGAACCTGCCACGTGACGAGTTCGTCGCCTTGCGCGAACGCAATGAGCATCATGCCAGTGCCTGGGGCGGCGATGGCGGTCTGGACGCGATGGTGATCCCGATCAACTATCTGCCGATTTCTTCCGAATCGTCCTGGTATGCAACCGGCTGGGCAAATTGGTACCTCAATCCGGAAAGTCCCGATGCTGTTACGCCACCAGATGCCGTTCGCACCCAGTTTGACCTGTATGACCAGCTCAAAGCCACAGCAAACGCCGAAAAACAGAATCAACTAATGCGTGATATTCTCGACATCAGTGCCGATCAGTTTTACGTTATGGGAATCGCTTTGCCGCCGAACCGAAAAGGCGTGGTGGCCCGGAACTTCCATAACGTTCCAAAGGTCATGCCTGCTGCCTGGAGTTACGCGACACCAGCGCCCACAAACCCAAGTCAGTATTTTATTCTCGGCGAATAAAATCCGCGCACAAAATGCATCATTCTGAATGGGAGCCGGAATCATTTGAGGACGCTGTTTGACCGATTGATCGGCAGTCTGGTTTTCAAGATCGCACTTGCAATCATCGTTGTGGAAACCATTCTTCTGGGCCTGTTTGGTGGCTATTATGTGCAGTATTTCGGGGCTGAAATTGATCGCCGTATCGCCGAACAGATCAGTACGCCCGGACGGCTTATTCAGCATGAACAACTCAAAGTATCCATTCTGAGCGATCCCGAGCAGATGAAACTTCTGCTGGGTCCGCACCTGCAGCAAGCTTTGGCCGTTGGCTTTGACGGCACAATTTATCATTCGACCGATCCGCTCAAGATCGGCACATCGGTAAGCTCATTGCCGGATTTCCCCGAGGATCAATTAAGTCCGGGCATGACCGAACAGGTCCTGATGACGGTTGACGATCCGACTGGCACCAGCATGGTCAGCATCACGCCGATCTTCAATCTGAATGCCAATCAGCCCTTCATGTATGTCTATCTCAAGGTGTCGACAAAAGGCCTTGAAGAAAGTCAGCGACAGATGCAATCGGTGCTGCTGATCGGGTCGGCTCTTTGTCTTTTGCTGACATCCGGGTTGATTTTCCTGTTTACCCAGCAAACGGTGCTGAAACGTCTGATCACCGCGGCACAGTTTGTGAACAAGATCCAGATCGGCAAACTCAGCTCACGGCTGACGCCCATGGGACGTGACGAAATCGGGATTCTCGAACGCGGCCTGAATGCCATGGCCGAAAGTCTTGAACGTCGCACCCAGCAGCATCAAGCCGCCCAGGACGCCCTTCGCGACAGTGAAGAACGGTTTCGTGACTTCACCCTGTCCTCAGCCGACTGGTACTGGGAAATGGACAGCGATTTCAAAATCGCATTTGCCTCCTATAAGTTTTATCAACTTATCGAAGAGATCAACGGCACCCCACAAGGGCAGTCCTTTGACAAACTGGGGCTTCAGCCCGAGCACCCTCAAGGCTGGCAACAGCTTAATCAGCACCTGAACAAACATACTGCCTTCTACAATATCGAGTTTTCCTGGATATCGCGAGACGGCGAAAAGCAGTTCGGCCGTATCAATGGTGTTCCGGTCTTCGCCCTGGATGGCAGTTTTAACGGCTATCGCGGGACGGGCAGCAACATCACCGACCAAAAGCGTGCTGCCGAAGAACAGCAAGCGCTGCAACGCCAGCTTGCCACATCCCAGAAACTCGAAGCTGTCGGCCAGATGGCAGGCGGTGTCGCCCATGAATTTAATAACTGTCTTGCCGGGATTTTGAGTTTTGCCGAAGTGGCGCGCGCCAAAATCGATGATCCTGAACGGGTCAAAGAATATATCGATCACGTCATCTCGTTGGGTGAACGGGCGACCGGGGTTGCCGACCAGCTTTTGATGTTCTCGCGCCGCAGAATTGATCAACCCAAAAACGTTCGTGTCGAAGGCATCTTTTCAGAGATGGAAAAGCTGCTGGTGACCTTGCTTGAACATCGGATTGATCTGCAAATCTGGTCAGATGAACCCAATCTTCATACCAGGGTCGACCCGACACAGCTTTCTGCCTGTATCCTCAACCTTGCCATCAATGCACGTGATGCGATGCCGGATGGCGGAACACTTCAGATATCCTGCAGCAAGGCAGATGTTCCGCCAATTGCCCAGCGTGGCATTGATGAAGGCGACGACATCTATCCACCCGAGGCAGAAGGACAGTATGTCGTCATCACCATTCAGGATACCGGAACCGGTATCCCCGCAGATGTGATTGACCATATTTTCGAACCCTTCTTCTCGACCAAGGAACCGGGAAAAGGCACGGGCCTTGGGCTTTCCATCGTCCATAGCTGGGTCGAAGAGGCACATGGCTTTATCAATCTGGAAAGCATCGAGGGCGAAGGCACAACCTTCTCCATCTACCTGCCCCGCTCCGAGCCCGATACAGAACCAGTGCACGAAGTTGCCGAAATCGGTGAATTTCCCGGCAATGGCGAACGTGTTCTGATTGTTGATGACGAACATGCGCTGCGCACAACCGCACAAATCATCCTCGACGATGCGGGGTACAAGACAGAGACCGCCAAGAGCACAGAAGAAGCCTTGGCGATTCTTAGCCAAAACGTCGATGACGCACCGTTTGACGTTATTCTGACCGATGTCGTATTGCCCGGACGGAGCGGACCACAGCTGGTTATTGAAGCGCTGCGGCAAAGCCCGCACTATGGCGTGGTTTTTGTATCGGGTTATCCGGCCCGTTCGCGCATGGAGCTTGAGAACCTCCTTGGCAATTATGTTTTTGTCAAAAAGCCGTTCCGGCCGGGACAACTGCAAAAAGCCATTCAGGATGCGCTTAAGCTGGCATCCAGTCGCGCAAAGACAACATAACGTGCGGTAATTGTATTCGAGTCCCCAACCCTGACGACCGCGAAACGATGCAAATTTCGCCGAAGGGTTAAAAAAATCTTACCCGTCTATATTAGCTAAAATGCTTGCAAAACAGGCGATTGACGAGCTGCGCTTTGCTGTGACACTGGATAGTGTGACAACCGTCACTTATATCACTATCAGATGCTCATACCGTGAGTGACAGACAGATGATAACCATCCCGGCGAAATAAGGGCACAGCCCTTCCGGACAAGTGATGAGGTCAGGATGATCGGCTCAGTTCAAGGTTCAGGACTTGGTTCAGCAGCACAGGCTGTGAATGACGCAATTACGCCCAAAGGTGGTGCAGACCCGTCTCTGCCTTTCGCAGCCGCAGAAGGCGCGATCAACAAGGCAACGGGACTTGCAAAGGTCATCGGTTCGATCGTGACCGAGCACCAGCCGCTTGAAACCAGCGGCAACCGTGGCACCAAAGTTAATATCCTAACGTGATTTTTCCCTCTCGTTAGCTTCCTCCGGGGTGGTCTTGCACGACCACCCTTTTTTCTGTCTGGGTCATGCACACCGCAATTGATTTGGCGAAAACCGCCCTGTTGCCCGATCATGACAAAGGCCGATCCGCGTGATAGTGTAACCGTCACTTTCAAATGTGGATGATCACATGGCGACCAACAGAATTGGGACCGGCTCTTCGCAAACAGGCCTTCAGGACGCACGCGCGCGTCCACAAGGTGCCATTGCGTCGCGTGGCCGGGTTGGAACCAATTCCGATCAGCCATCCTCTGACAGCTTCATCGCATCCCAGCTTGCCCGCCTGCGCAACCTGATTGCCACTGATCAGATTGACCACAACGCCCGGCGCGGGACCTATCTGAACATTTTGTTGTAACTAGCAGCGCTACATCGCGTCCCGTCATGTCGGTGCCGTCGAGAACGCGTGCGCGTAACGTGGATATTGACGCGGGATTTCACCCCAAGACCCCACAAAGAAAAAAGCCCCGTACCGAAGTACGGGGCGAGTTCATTTGTCCAGGTGTGTTGGACAAGGGAGCTTGCGCAAAAGCGTGAGGGATCACGCAGTTGCCTGGTTTTCGCTCTCGGAGCGAATGGGGTGTTCCAACTTGTCGACGATTTCTTTTGGCACGATCTGCCAGAAGTTGCCGCGTTCACGGTCCCAGTTATCAAGGATTGTGCGCGCAAAACCACTTTCGGTTTCGTTCACATGTTCTTCGATCAGAGAACGGCAATGTTCGTCCCAATGCTGGGTTTCAATGCGCTGATACAG
>NZ_DBGS01000066.1:0-27548 GCF_002295455.1 Thalassospira sp. UBA848
GCGATCATCAAGGGCCGGGCGCCCAAAATGATATCGGAGGCCGCCAAACAACTTGCCCGCCGTTTGCGCGATGCTGCAAAGCAGGGCGGGTTGGCAAAACCCGATACCGCGCGGGTGGATCGGGCCGATGAGGTTGGCTTACTACTCGCCTTTGCCTATCCCGACCGGATCGGCGAGCGGCGCAAGGGGGCGGATGCGCGCTATCGCCTGTCGGGCGGGCGCGGTGGCGTTTTACCCAATGAAGACAGCTTGGCGTCGGAGCCCTATATCGCGGTGGCCGAACTGGACGGGCAGGCGCGCGAGGCCAGGATTTACCTTGCGGCCCCGGTGGCGCGTGCCACCCTTGAAACCCATTTTGCCGATCAGATTTCCGAGGGCACGGAAGTCTTCTGGGATGCGCAAAGCGATGCGGTTGCCGCCCGCTGGCAACGCCGGATTGGCGCACTGGTGTTGGATGAAAAAGCCACCCATGACGAAGCCGATCCCGATGCGATTACAGCGGCCATGATCGAGGGCATCCGCAAACTCGGCCTGCATTGCCTGCCATGGGACAAGGCATCAGAAGGCTTGCGCGCAAGGCTGGCGTTTCTTCATCGGGTGGAAGGCGATGTCTGGCCCGATGTTTCGGATGACGGCCTTCTGGGATCACTCGAAGACTGGATCGCACCCTATCTCGGCGGCATTACCAAACGAGGCCAGCTTAAACAGATCAACCTGTCTGAGGCGTTGCTTGCCGGGATTGACTGGAACCAGCGACAGGAAATGGATCGTTTGGCCCCCACCCATTGGCAAGTGCCGACCGGATCAAACATCCGCATTGATTATAGCGGTGAAACACCCGCTTTGCCGGTGCGCATGCAGGAAATGTTTGGTGCCACCGAAACGCCAAAGGTGGCGAATGGCAAGGTCGCGGTGACCTTGCATCTGTTATCCCCCGCACAACGGCCCATTCAGGTGACAAGTGACCTGATCGGGTTCTGGAACGGGTCCTATGCGCAGGTGAAGGCCGAGATGAAGGGACGCTATCCCAAACATTACTGGCCCGACGATCCCCTGATCGCCGAGCCAACACGGCGGGTTAAAAGCCGGATGTAGGATGAGCGCGCTCAGGCCGCTTCAAGAATGCAAAGCTTGCAGGAATAGCCTTCTTTTTGGTGATAGGGGGCCTCGCGGATTTCGCGGATTTTGGCGATGCCGTCCTGTTCCATCTGCTCAAGATGCTCCGCATAGCCGTCCTTGTCCCAGACCTTTTCATGAACCGTGATGACAGCCGGTGCGCCGGGTTTGATCACGCGCACCAGTTCATTCATAGCACTTGGGCCGACATGGCCCGATGTAAACACGCCGACACTGATGACACCGTCATAGGCATCATCCTTGATATCAAGCTTTTGGGTCAGATCGGCGGTTTCAAGTGCGTCATAAACGCCCTTTTGGCGCGCCTTTATCAGCATGTCAGCACTCAGGTCGACGCCGTCAATCGTGGGTTCGCACTGTTCGTGCAGTTCCTTGCCAACCAGTCCGGTGCCACACCCGGCATCAAGCACCCGGTCCGATGAGCTGATTTCGGATGCCAGTGTTTCCGCGGCAATTGCCGGGGCGACATAGCCCATACCAATCAGGGTGTCATCGTCATAGCTTTCGGCCCAATCGGCATATACCGCGCGGATATCATCGCGGTCCCCGGCCAGGGCATAGGCGCGCGTCAAAAGTGGGTTTTCGGTCCCCATAAGCTTGCTCTCCATCTGTCCTGAATGGGGCAAGTGTATATGATATCAATATGTTATTCAAATCGACCGCGGTTTTGGCCGTTCTTCGCACGGTTCTTGATGATTAGCCGGGGTAGCTGATCTCAAGGATTTCAAGCTCATCCTCGCCCGACGGTGTGCGAACGGTGACGACATCGCCGACACCCGATTTCATCAGGGCGCGTGCCACAGGCGAAATCCAGCTGATCTTGCCATTCAGGCTATCAGCTTCGTCTTCGCCGACAATGCGGATGGTCTTTTCCTCGTCACGGGCATTGACGTAGGTGACCTGCGCGCCAAAGAAGACATGGGTATGATCGGGTTGTTCATCAGCACGGACAACATGGGCATCTTCGATCCGCTTGCGCAGATAACGCACACGGCGATCAATTTCGCGCAGGCGCTTTTTGCCATAGATGTAATCCCCGTTCTCCGAACGGTCGCCATTGCCCGCCGCCCAGTGGACAACAGCCACGACTTCGGGCCGTTCCTTTTTCCAAAGGTGGTCGAGTTCGGATTTAAGGGCGTCTAGCCCTTCGGGGGTGATGTAAATCGGTCTGTCCATGATCTGCGTTTTAGCGCAAAGCAGATGCTTGGAAAAGAGGTCAAAAAAAGCAGCGCCCGCTTGGTAACGGACGCTGCTTTGAATGGATCTTATACGTGGGAACTTACGCCTTGGCAGTGCTGCGCAGTTCCTTGTCATCAATGGGCATATGAACAAGGGCGGCAAAGATGCCAAGCGCGACCGAGACCCACCAGACAGCATCGAAATTGCCGGTCATGTCATAGACAATCCCGCCCATCCAGGCACCAAAGAAGGCACCGATCTGGTGGGACAGCATGACAATGCCAAACAGGGTGGCCATGTAACGTGGCCCGAAGACCTGTGCGATCAGGCCACTGGTCAATGGCACGGTCGACAGCCACAGCGCACCGAGTGTGGCGGAGAACAGCAAGATGGTCTCGGATGTTTTGGGCGCAAAGATAAAGACCAGAATGACCACCGCACGCATGCCGTAAATAAACGACAGGCCGTACTTCTTGCTAAACCGCCCGCCAGCCCAGCCTGCGGTCAGTGTGCCAAAGATATTAAACAGGCCAATCAATGCCAGACCTTCGGCAGCAACCGAACTTGGCAGACCACAAAGGGCGGTAAAGGTTGGCAGGTGGGTGGTGACCACGGCCACGTGGAAGCCACACACAAAGAACCCGGCATTGAGCAACATGAAGCCGCGATGTTTGCGGGCTTCATGGAAGGCAGCCATAAGGCCTTGCGGGCCAAGATCAGGTGCCGCCGTCGGGCTGTTGCCTTCGGCCTTGCCGGTCAGCGCAAAGGCGGCCGGGACCATCAGCATGGCGATGGCGGCCAAAATCATTAGTGTCGTGACATAGCCAAACGAGCCATTAAGCATCTGTGCCGTCGGGGCCATGACAAACTGCCCGACCGAGCCACCGGCTGATGCGATGCCAAGGGCAAAGCTGCGCCGTTCGGGCGAGAAAACACGACTGATCGCGGCAAGGATCACCGGGAAGCTGGTCGTCCCGACACCGGTCCCGATCAGGAAGCCCGCCGTCAAGTGCAACTCACCGGGCGAACTTGACGTGCCCATCATATAAAGGCCAGCAGCATAGATCGCAGCGCCGCCTATCAGCGTGCGCGTGGTACCAAAACGATCGGCAATTGCCCCGGCAATCGGGGCGGAAACACCCCACATCAGGTTCTGGATGGCAAAGGCCAGACCAAAGGTCGAAGCAGTCCAGCCGGTGTCATTGAGCATGTCGGGAATGAAAAGCCCGAGTGACTGGCGCACACCAAGATTGAGCGACAAAACAAGACCGCCACATAAAAGGACGATCCAGGGAAACCATCTGGTGGCGCGTAACAGCGCCATGCGCGTGGGGCTCATAACGTTTTCTCCGGCGGCGTTTTTCTATTGTTTGTAATGATATTGAACGCGCTGGTGGCATGCGTCCAATTCATTCGCGTTATGATGCTGATAACATTTCTGCATAGTCAATGCTGGATATTTTACCAGCATTGATCACGAGGTCGCCAACCTTGTCGATGATGCCGTCGAGATCAGAGGTCGAGATCAGAGGGTGATGGCCATGCCCCGGTTCATGCAATGAATGTATTGTCTGGCAACACTTGGTGCATTTTATGCGTTGGCGATGCTTTGACCGCTTTTCCTTTTTGCCTTGAACGCGGTTGCCGCCGCCGTATAGCCGCCTTCGCCGCCATCAAGGAAATGGAAGTGTGCATCGCTTGTGATGGACGGTACGATGCAGGTCATGATCGCTGTTCGTTGGCGATGGGTGCCATAGTAAATGTCGCCCTGAAGCTCGGCCGCACGCAGGTGGGCTTCGACTTCTTCGGCGCGTGCCTTGCTGCAATTGACCGTCATCCACAGGCCATCACCGAATTTACGGAAATCAGTGTTGTAGCCCGTGTAATCGCGATAGCGCCGTGGATCAAACGCGCCCAGTTTCCAGCCGGTTTTCATCAGGATCACAGCGATCAGTGCGATATAAAACGCCTTGAGCCATGCTTTGACATAGCCGCCTTCGTTATGTTTGGTCGCCTCTGCCTCAAGATGCAGACCGGGCGGCGGGAAGGCGACGCCGGGGCCGCTTGCGGGGATCGGGCTGCTTTTGCGCGGGCTGTCATCAAGTATGGCCAGAAGATCGTTGACCGTGGAATCAAACCGCGCCCGGTTGTCGCACGGGGCGACAATGATCGACAGGATGACATCGGTGCCATCTGCGCGGATCGGGGACCAGCGGCATGACAGCCCGGTCAGGTCCGGGCGATGGCCGGATGGGGCAGGCGCGATCAGATTTTGGCCGTGTTTCATCTGATCTTCGGCCCATTGCATGCCGCCACCTGCGAACATTGCATAGGATACCGGATCGGATACCGCATATCGGGCAACGCGCACATCGCGATTTGCCGAACGGATATCGGCGATCTGAACCAGACCGACGCGAAGCTCAAGGTCCAGTGTCTCCGCCGCCCAGGTGGCGGTGGTCGCCATGGCATTGCGCACAGCGTCAATCTTGTCGGGCGGGCAGGCAAAACTTGCGCCATCGCCGCCAAACAGGAACGGATAATCCGAATGGCCAAGCGCGTTGCTGACCGCGCAAATGACCGAGGCCCCGACCATGTTGACATCCTTGAAACGACCGGCCTCGACCGCCTTGGTCGAACCGACAATATCAGACGTGCCCACCCACCAGTCATCTGGCAGGGCATGGTACACCGTGCCATCAAGGACCTTGGCGAAGTCGTCAAACGTCGGAATGTCGAGATAAAGGTTGGTCACATCGGTCTCACAGTTGCGCTGAATGGCGGCGGAAATCGACAGACCCGGTCCGCCATTAATAATGCGGTGGCGGTGCGTCGTCTTCGGGTGCTGTACGCAGGAAATCAATCATGCGTTTAATATCAGACGACATTAATTTGTTGTGACGTTCAAGCACATCAATGCGGTCCCATTGGGATTTGATCATGTCAGACAGGTCGCTGACGACTGTTTCCATATGGGAAAGCTGTATTTCGAGCTCTGTAACGCGGCTGTCGATTTCTTCGTGGCTCATGGTTGTATCTTTTGTAAGTGGCATCGGTTGCGGGGACTTGTAACGCGACTTGCGGTATATGCAAGCCTGTGGCACGACTGCCGGGTGGTCATGTGACTGCGCCTGTGACCCTAACATATCTGGATGGCTGATGACCGATTTATCCGTACTCGCCCTTGTTGGGGTTATTTTGGCGTTGATCTTGGTTTATGCAATCCGTCTGCGTGCCGTTCCGATGCCAACATCGGCAAAGGCGGCGAACGAAATCATCGCCTATATTCCCAACGACACCAGGGCCGTGACGGATTTCGGGTCCGGTTGGGGGGATATGGCGCTGGCGATTGCCCGTGCGCGACCAGATATCAAAGTAACCGGTATCGAGCTGTCGCCAATTCCCTATGCCATCAGCCGTATGCGCAGCATTCTGGCGGCGACGCCCAATCTTGATTTCATCCGTGCAGATTATCGATCCCTTGATCGTGATCCGGGGGATGTTGTGGTCTGTTTTGTCGATCCCCGTGCGATGGAGGATATCGGCGATGTGCTTTCGCAACGTATGGCGAGCGGGGGCGTTGTTCTATCACGTGCCTTTGCCATCCCCGGCTGGCAGGCCTTTGGCGAGGTACCAATGAAAACCGGGAACGACCGCCTTTATCTGTACCGGATCGGCAGTCACAAGCCGGGTATTGTCGCGTGATCTTGCGGGCAGCCTAGTTGGTATGTCCGCAACAACTTCCGTCCGAGCCGCGACCATGCAACTGGATTGGCGGGCAGGGGACGGTGCCATAAGAGCAGAAAACACAGCAATCACCGGGCTTGGGGCGCAAAACCGCACCACATCCCTTGCAGTCATAAAAATACTGGCAGGCATCGGTCGGCATGGTTTCGCTTTCAACATGTCCACATTCCGGACAGGTCAGAACCGATACCAGTTCGACGTGTTCAGGGTCAGTCTTCTTCATAAACTTTGATCAATGCTGAATGGTCCAGATCGCCATCGCCCATGTCGATCAGCTCGTCATAAAGCTCCATGGCAAGGCGGGTGATTGGCAGTTCGACGCCCAGTTCCCCTTCGGAAAACTCAAGCGCCTGAAACAGGTCCTTGCGCTGGGTGACGACCTTGCCACCCGGCTCGAAATTGCGTTCGATCATGCGTTCGCCGTGCTTTTGCAAGATGGCGGAATCTGCGAAGCCCCCCGTCAGTGCCGAGCGCAGTTTTTCAAGATCGACATCGGCTTCGTCGGCCATCGAAAACGCCTCTGCAACCGCACCAATGGTGATGCCGACAATCATCTGGTTTGCCGCCTTGGCGATCTGGCCGCAGCTGACATCACCGACATGGGTAACGCGTGAACCCAGCACATCAAAAATGCGATGAACACGGTCAAAATCTTCTTTGGCTGCGCCGACCATGATCGACAGTGTGCCGCTTTCAGCGCCATGGGTGCCACCCGATACCGGGGCATCGATCCATGTGCCACCGGCATCCTCGACCGCATCGGCAAAACGACGGGTCGCCTCGACCGACGTGGTGCCCATGTCAATCACGATGGTGCCTTCCTCGATGCCGTCAATGATGCCGTCCTCGCCCAGAAGCACGTTTTCGAGGGCCACCGTATTGGCAACACAGATGATCACGATGTCGGCCTCAGCCGTGGCGTCAGCCGGGGTGCCGGCAGTCGCAATGCCAAGGTCTTCGAAGGCATTGAGTGTTTCGGGATTGCGGGTGTTGACGGTCAGAACCGCACCGGCCTTTTCAAGATTGAGCGCCATCGGACGCCCCATCAATCCAAGTCCGATGAAGGCAATGTTTTCCCCGGAAAGAGCGGTCATGACAGCGGTCCCTTTGTGTGACGGTAGCTATATCTGAACTGGCGACGCGAAACCGGTCCGCGCCCATGGGCCCGAAACCGGCAAATTTTGTTGGCTAGGCCATATCACATTGTGGCTTTTACATAAGCAGCGATTTGAGGGCGCAACGCCCAAAATGCGCTTCGGGTTCCACAAATTTGTTCATACAGGCCCAACACATTGTTGGAATGCTGAAGTAAATACTCTTTCTGCAGCGAGGATGCGTGGGATCACGCCGCAAACAACGCCGAGAAATCAGAAATCGCCGGGCCGGACATAGCGCGCAGCCATGGCGCGTTCGATGGCCGATCCAACCAGCCGGTCAAGGTCAAGCCGGTGGCGCAGCAATTCAAGAATGCGCAGTTCTTCCTGGCTGATTTCACTATCGGACAGGACGATTTCACAGGCAAAGACATAAGCCGTTTCGCGCAATTTGCGCGGCAGGGCATCGCGGATCAAATCAAGCGCGCGGTCCATGCCGTCTTCTTCGCCAAGCAGCTTTGCGCAATCGCGTGCAACGCTGGTCACACCTTCATTGTCAAATCCGGCAAAAATCGGAAGATAACGGACCCGACGGCCCATGGCAGAAAGTTCGGCATCGGTAATATCGTTATCGGCGGCCGAAACCATAACCATTGTGTAGATCAAGGCGTCCTGATGCGAAATCACGTTGGCTGCTCCTTTTCTGAGCGGTTCTCTGAAATGCTGTTCATCCAGACATCTGACGATCCTGTCCGGGCAGTGTGAAAACCACCGAGCCAGCCGATGGTATGCCGATAAGCATCCATGGGCAACAGTTAAGCGATGAAATTTCAGGGATTTTAAGGAATATGTAGTGAAATCGTCGTCATTGTGTTGTCGTCGGTCGTGCGGGTATTGAAAGCTGCGAAAAGTGGCATGCGCGATCCTGAAAACAAAAACGGATGCCGTGACAAAATCACAAGCAGAATGATTGCGGTAATCGGTTGTGATGGGGGAAATTTTGGCTTTGCACTGCATGGGGTAGCAGTTATGGTCGCGCAGCGACAACAAACATGATGAATAAAGCCGCTATGGGAGACATCAACGCAATCAATTCCGTCAATACGTTGGCGGCGTTGATCAGCCATCTGTGTTTGCCGTCTGGAGCATATGATCCAGACGAAGGACGAATTTTGGTAAATGATGCGTGGTGTGAAGCATTTGATCGCAACCTGTCAGCTGGTGAATGGCTGTCTTTGGATGTCAATGACGCCCTGCGCGAACCGCTTGACGAACTGGCAGAGCAGCTGCGCGATAACGGCGGTTACCATCATGTCGAATGCGAGTTGCATGATAACAAGCGCGTCTTCCTTGGGTGGAAGCTGACGATCGGACATCAGACCTTTATCCGGTTCACAAAGATCAAGGCGAATTTCTTTTCGGGCATCGGGTCGCTTATTTCACCCCAGCCGGTTTTGCTTGTCGAAAACAACGGCAAACTGCGCAGTGCAAACTGCGCGGCAGAGCAGCTTGCCCTTGAAATGGGCCTTGCATCGCCGCTTGACCTGACCCACCCGCGTGATCAGCGTGCGCTGGTGGGCGAGGATGGCCCACAGTTCAATTCCGATAACACGCGCACCGTGCATTACGGACAGCGTTTCTTCCAGTGGCAATATATCACGCTTGATACGTCGGGCTGTCTGGTGCTGTTCGGGCAGGAGCACACCCGCGAGGAAAGCTATCGACGTGCCCTTGAACATGCCGTGCACGGGATCATAGAACTCAATGCCGAAGGCACGATTACCAATGTGAACGAAGAAACGGCCTCTTTGTTCAATTACGGGTCGGTGCGGGAATTGACCCAGTCGTATCTGCGCCATCCGGAAACCTTTTATGCCAATGACAGCGACCGCATTCAGCTGCGTCGCGACCTTGCAACCGGCAAGGGTGTGCATGCCCGCGATATTGAAATGCGCCGTGCGGATGGAAGCCAGGTTTGGGTAAGGCTCAATGCCACCGAAATTCGCGGCGAGGGCGGCATTCTTCTGGGTTATAGCGTTACCATGACCGATATCACCAAAAACCGGCAGGCCGAATATGACCTGCGCCGGCGTCAGGAAAGATATCGTGCGCTCGTCCAGACGGCTGGCAGCGTGATCATGTTCCTTGATGCCGAGGGACGCATTCTGGAATACAACCGCGAATGCGAATGGACATTCGGTTATTCCTGGATGGAAGCCGCCGGGCAGAACTTTTTTGACTTCCTGCTGGTTGAGGATGACCGGGCGCGCGTGCGCATGGCCGTGCGGCGCTTGCTGTCGGGCGAGATCATCAAGGATGAGGTTTTCTCGTTCAAGCGCCGGGACGGTGAAGTCCGCCTGTTGCAATGGAATGCGCGGGCGCACTTTGGCGAAGACGGCGATGTTGCGGGTGTGATCTGTATTGGTCAGGACGTGACAGAGAAACTGTCTGTCGAACGCGCCTTGCGCCATGCCGAGGAAAAATTCCGCGGCATTTTCGAAAATTCGGCAGAAGGCCTGTTTCAAAGTATGCCGCTTGGCCCGGTGCATTCCGCCAATCCGGCCTTTGCCTCCATTCTGGGCTATGAAACGGTCGAGGATCTGCTGGCAAAAGAACAGGACTGGTCTTTCCATTATCTGAACCCGGTCAGTCGCTTGCGCATTACCGGCCGGTTGCTGCGCGACGGGTCTGTGCACGGGTTTGAAACGGAAATGCGCCGCGCGGATGGCAAGATCATCTGGGTCGAGGAAAATGCCCGCCTGGTCCGTGACGAGCAGGGGCGACCTGTTCTGATTGATGGATCGATTACCGATATTACCGACCGCAAACGCAGCGAAGCGCGCATTCAGTTCCTTGCCCATCATGATGGCCTGACCGGGCTGCCCAACCGGACCTTGTTCCAGGAACGGCTGGCCGCCGCGGTGGAGCGCAGCAAACGCGAACGATGCCATTTTGTCCTGATGATGTTTGATCTTGATAACTTCAAGGACATCAATGACACCCTTGGACATCCGATTGGCGACCTACTCTTACAGGGTGTGGGTGAACGCATGCGCGTCTGCCTGCGCAACGAGGATGTTGTCGCACGTCTGGGCGGGGACGAATTTGCCGTCCTGATCCACGAGCCGGGATCGATCGAGGAAGTGACCTTTGTCGCGCAGCGGCTGATTGAGCGTGTTTCGGAACGTTTCATGCTAGATGGCAACGAAGTGCAGGCATCGACCTCTGTCGGGATATGCATGTATCCGCAAGATGGTCGCGATGAAAAGGACCTGCTGCGCAATGCCGACCTTGCGCTTTATTGCTCCAAGGCGGAAGGTCGCAATCGCTATCACTTCTTTGAGCCGAAACTTCAGGTCGAGGTTCAGGAACGCAAGGCGATGGAGCGCGACCTTAGTCACGCAATTGAAAATGACGAGCTGGAGCTGTTCTATCAGCCGATCATTGATATTGGCGGCCAACGTATCATTGGCATGGAAGCACTGGTGCGGTGGTTTAACCCGTCACGCGGTCAGGTCAGCCCGGTCGATTTTATCCCGGTAGCCGAACGCATGGGCATCATTGCCGATATCGGCAAATGGGTGCTGAAACGTGCCTGCGAACAGACCAAGGCATGGCGCGATGCCGGCTACGGCCAATTGACCATATCGGTCAATCTTTCGCCGCTTGAACTCGCCCGCCACGAAGACCTGATTGAAAGTGTCGGTGAAGTGCTTTCGCGCACTGAACTTGATCCCCATCAGTTGCAGTTCGAGGTGACCGAAGGGGCCGTGATGGACAATCCACGCGAAGCCGCCATCACGCTTGGCATCCTGCGAAATCAGGGCATCCGGATTGCCATTGACGATTTCGGCACCGGGTATTCGTCGCTGGCCTATCTCAAACGGTTCCCGGTGGACAAGATCAAGATCGACCGGTCGTTTATCATTGATATCGACAGTTCCGACGGGAATGCCGCCATCGTGCGTGCGGTTGTGTTCCTGGCCAGGTCGTTTGGTATGGCGATCAATGTCGAAGGTATCGAAACCAAGACCCAGCTTGAACATATTGCGTCCGAAGGCGTCGATGAAGTTCAGGGCTTCTATTTCAGCAGGCCGATCAGCGCCACCGAAATGGAGGCCTTGCTTAAGGAAAACCTTAGTCTGCCGGTACGGTTCCCGGTGGCTCAGACGTAAACCGACCCACCGGCACATTCCGATTGATGGATCAAAAAAGGCGCACCACGAGAATTCGTGATGCGCCTTTTTCTTTGCGTCGACGGCTGGTTTAGGCCGCCGATTGTTGTGGCGGATCGCCCGCCACCTTGCAGAGCTTGTCACGGTCAATGCGCATGGTAGAGGGCATGCGCGGGTTGCGCACAATTGCGCCTTCGCGCTTGAGGTTGGCGATCATGCGGCTGGCCGTTTCGGTGGTTGTTGCAACGATATTGCCAAGCTTCTCGCGGTTGGGCAGTGACACCAGATCATTGTGTGCAGACCACAGCAGGAACCGGCAAATCCGGCGCATGGCCGAACCGGTGCCAAAGCTGATCTTGAGTTGCTGACCATCCATGACCTCGCTTGCCAAAAGCGACGTGACTGCCGCCTGAATGCCCGGATCATTTTGCTGGGCAAGGCGGATCCGTTGTATCGGGATGCGCTTGATCACCGAGGGCGCGATGGTTTCGATCACCAGCGTCGGGTCGGTTACGGCCAGCATTTCAAGGCCGATCGGATCGCCGGGGCGATAGACCCGACAAACCTGTCTTTCGCCTTGTCTGGTGTATCTGCACCGCAGGGCCAGTCCGGTTTGAACAATGTAGATGTATGTATGGTCCTCGCTGTGATGTCCGATGCTGGCATCGGACGGCAATGACAGGACGGTTGGTTCGGCAAGTTTTTCCAATACGTGCAAGGCGTCGTCTTTGTTCATGGGGGGCTCCCATTGGCAAATTTTCTGATACGCGGCAACGTCGTCGCGTATCGACACCAGTCTGTGAGCCGGGATGTCCCGGAAGTTGCCGGTTTTACCGGCTAGCATGGGATGATGATCGGATAGAACCACGTCCGTCAGATACAGTTGTGGCGTCAAGTTGCCATCAAGGCACTGGCAAAGCGGTGCTTGGAATTCCGATCAGATGGTGACCGGCGGTGCGCGCGGAGATGCGGCAATCGGGCAGAAATCGTGCAGACGTGCCGTAATATGAAGGGCGGTGACCTGATTAGACAACCGGATGCGATGGATCAGCGGCAATTCAGGTTCTACCGGCATGCCGACCACATGGTTGCCAAGGCCGCAACTGGCGCACTGAAAGCCATCGAAGGCGTCGGAACTGTGCGGATTAGCAGTGCGATCTGCGGCAAGGTCGGCTGGCACCGAAATGGTTTTGATGCCATTTGCAGTACAGATAATGAGCGGGACAAAGGTCTGGGAAACTTCCGTGTTCGACGTCGGCACTGTTTCAAGCGCGACAGGCGCGTGCATGAACCCGAAAAACAGCGCGTTGACCAGCAAGAGCCAAGCCACACAAAGTGACAGGGTGCGTCGTGCAACCAAGCTGTTGAGCGGTGTGAAATACACGGGTTTCCATCCAGATTGGATAAGGTCTGGAATTTGATAGACCCTTGAAACCCCCATGTCAAAGCATCGAATTGTGAACCAGTTATCAGTTTTTCTTTATAATCGTTCTGATATGCCGGGCCATGCCCGGCACACCCTTGGTTACGCTGTTGCCTTGCGGGCCGATCTTGCCATGGAAATGCGCAACATAACCACACCGGTTATTGCGACGGCGCCGCCGATCAGGGTCAGGATGTCGGGCGTAATACCGCTTAGAGTCCATGCCAGCAGAACGGCG
Organism: Thalassospira sp. UBA848; assembly: GCF_002295455.1. Lineage (NCBI taxonomy): Bacteria > Pseudomonadati > Pseudomonadota > Alphaproteobacteria > Rhodospirillales > Thalassospiraceae > Thalassospira > Thalassospira sp. UBA848. Next base: position 12,994 of record NZ_DBGS01000066.1, read on the forward strand.
ATGGGTGGCACCAGATACAAAAAGTTTGCTGCCGATGCCGGGCCGAAATGGCCGATTGCAATGCTCCAGGTGGCATAGCCAAGTGATGCGGAAACAAGACCAAGGAACAACACCGCCAAAATCACCGAAACCGACGCCACACCGATTTGCGCCATCCCGTCGGGCAACCACGGGGTTAGCCACAACGCACCCGTTATCAGCGTCCAGCAGGTGCAGGTCGCCGGGCCATATCGCGCGATCACCCCACGCACCAGAACGAAATAGGTGGCTGACAGCATGGATGCCAACAAGATCAACGAACTGCCATTGCCAAAACGCATCGGGCCGGGTTGACCAACGGCGATCAGGATCACACCGGAAAAACTCACTGCTGTGGCGATCCAGGCACCAATCCCGAACCGGTCGCGCAAAAACACTGTCGCGAGCATCGCCGTCCAGATTGGCAATGTATTGATGATAAAGCTTGCCGCCCCCGGTGATACCGTTTGCTGCCCGGTATTAAGCAACCAGTTATAGATGCTGATGCCAAGCGCGCCGCCCAATCCAAGCCGTGCAAGATCAACCAGCTTGGGCATCTCTGGGCGTTTTATCGCAAGCCAGATCACAGCCGGACAGGCCGCCAGTGTAAAGCGCACTGCGGCAAGTGGCAGGGGATCAAGCCCCGAAAGCGCAACCCCGATCAACGGAAAGGCCGCCGCCCAGGACAGAACCGTAATCAGGGCACAGGCAAGGCCCAAAGTGGCTTGTGAGAACATCAGCATTCCCCTCGTTCTATGCGAATGAATTTGTTTTCTGTCTTGCTGATAGCGCGATCATGAGTGTTGACATAGAACATAGCTTGGGGATCAGATGTGCATATGGTGCACAGCAATGACCTTTCCCTTCCGCCTCTTGCGCTGTTGCCCGCGGTGATGGCCGCGGCGCGCAACGGGTCGTTTTCGGCCGCCGCCAGTGAAATGGGTGTGACGCATAGCGTGATAAGCCGCCATGTTGCGCAGGTCGAACAATGGCTTGGCTACGATCTGTTTGAACGTTATGGCCGCGGGGTGCGTCCGACGCCCGATGGACAACGGTTTTTGCGCGAAACACAGGCGGCGATTGATCTTTTATCACAAGGTGCGCAGCCCTGGCGGCAACGCCGTGGACCGGATGTCATCAAAATAAGCCTGCTACCATCCTATGCCCGGATCTGGTTTCTTAAGCTTGTGCCAGAGATCGAGCGTGATCTGAATGTGCGGCTTGAACTCGAGATTACCGAACGGCTGGCCGATTTCGATGGCGGGCAGACCGACATCGCCATTCGCTGTGGCAAGGGACAATGGTCGGGCACCAAATCAAGCTTGTTGTTTGCTGATGATCTGGTGCCGCTGATTTCGCCCAAGCTTCTGGACGGGCACGATCCGCAAGGCCTTGATGCAGATGCAATTGCCAACCTTCCGCTTTTAAATGACAGCGACGCGACCGGCTGGCGGCACTGGTTGGCCGAACATGGGGTCAAGTATCGGCCCAAGCCAACTGATCGCCGGTTTGAGGATTACAGTGTCGGGCTGTCTGCGGCGGATGCGGGGCTTGGTGTGATTTTGGCGCGCTTGCCGTTTGCGCGCATGGCAATTGGAAATCACGACCTGATCATGCTGCCTTTCGCGCCGGTTCGAAGCCCGCTTGCGACGTTTTTGGTGCAGCCGGCCTATGACCAGCGCCCGGCTGTGCGTGCGGTGGCAGAACGCCTGATCACGGCGGCGAAGGCTTGCGGCTAAGATCACCCCCTTGGGAACTTGTCCTATTCGACAGACGTTAGATGGGCTATAATTTGCAGCAATTTCAGGTTGATATTGCCGCGATCCACAGAAGTCAGGAGCACCCTACCATGACCTTGATCGTTAATGACGGTACGCCGGAAATGCGCGGTTTGCTGGATAAGGGGCGCAAACGGTTGCGCACAGTCGGGGTCATCATGTTGATCCTTGGCGTGCTGGCGGTGGCCTTTCCCCTTGCCACGACGATTGCGTTCAAATCTGTGATTGGCTGGCTGTTCCTTATCGGGGCGGTTGGGCATTTTTATGGCGCGTGGAATGCAGATACCCCGACGCGACGCAGTCTTGATATCATTCAGGGGCTTGTCTTTGGCGTGATTGGGGGATGGTTGGCCTTCTTCCCGATGGGCGGGGTCGTGACCCTTACGGTGTTGCTTGCCATTGCCTTCATCCTGCACGGCGTTTTTGAGGCGCTGATGGCGATGTGGCTGAAACAGTTTCCGGGATGGAAATGGATGATGGTATCTGGCGGGATTTCAGTACTTGCCGGTATTCTGATCTTTGCCGAATTGCCTAGTTCGGCAAGTTGGGCGATTGGTTTGTTGCTTGGCATTATCCTGTTATCTTCCGGGTTTAGCTATCTGATGGTGTCGATGGCGATGGGCAAAGTCGCACGAAGCTAAAACCGCGCTTGGCAAACAGAGGGATAAGGCATGGCAAACGCCACACCTGTTGGCGGTCTGGCCGGGGGACTTGAACGGTGGGATGATGCCCTGTCGTCCCCGACCCTTAACCGTGCCGTCCTGATCTTCACCCTGCTTGCCATGGCAGGGCATTTTATCCTGATGTTTATCGGGCCCGAGATGGTCTGGGGACAGCGCACGGCTGATCTGCCGCTTTTTGCGCTGTTTGCCCTTGGTGGACTGCCCATTCTGGCGCAGCTTGCAATCAAGCTTCTGCGTCGGGAAATGGGCGCTGATTTTCTGGCCGCGATTGCCTTTGTTACCGGTGTGGTGCTGGCGGAATATCTTGCCGCCAGCCTGATCATATTGATGCTGACCGGGGGGCAGGTTCTTGAAGGCTTTGCCATGCGCAAGGCGTCCTCGGCCCTGAATGCCCTGGCCAAGCGCATGCCCAGTGTCGCCCATCGCAAATCCGAAGATGGCGAGGTCACTGATATCGCGATTGACGAGATCGACATTGGCGATCTGATCGCGGTCTTCCCGCATGAAACCGCCCCGGTTGATGGCACGGTCATTGATGGTCATGGCAGCATGGATGAAAGCTATCTGACCGGGGAGCCCTATGTGGTGGCCAAGGCACCGGGCACCAATGTGCTGTCGGGGGCGATCAATGGCGAGGCGGTCCTGATCATCCGGGCGGAAAAGCGCGCGCGCGATTCCCGTTACGCCCAGATCATGGATGTCATGGCCGAGGCCGAACAAAAACGCCCGCGCATTCGCCGTCTTGGTGACCAGATCGGCGCGTGGTTTGCCCCGGCGGCGCTTTTGTTTGCGATCTTGGTCGGGTATCTGAGTGACGATTCATCGCGTTTTCTGGCGGTCCTTGTGGTGGCGACACCCTGTCCGCTTTTGATTGCCATTCCGATCACGGTGATGAGTGCGATTTCAATCGCTGCCCGGCGCGGCATCGTCATCCGTGACCCGACGGTGCTGGAACGGTTGCCGACCTGCCAAACCGCGATTTTCGATAAGACCGGCACGCTGACTTATGGCCGACCGGAACTGGTGGAGGTGTTGGCCGGGCCCGATATGGATGGCAACCTTGTCCTGAGGCTTGCCGCCAGTCTGGAACGCTATTCCAAGCACCCATTGGCATCGGCGGTTTTGGTGGCAGCACGCGACCGCAACCTGCCACTTGATGAAGTCAGTCATGCCTCGGAAAAGCCGGGGCAGGGATTGAGCGGGCAGGTCGATGGCCATGAAGTTGCCGTCACCCACCGCAACAAGCTGATGAAATCCGACCCCGAGATCGCCGGGCTTCTGCCCGAAAGTGCAGCGGGGCTGGAATGCGTGGTGCTGGTTGATGGAAAATATGGCGCGACCTTTCGCTTCCGCGATACGCCGCGCGCCGAAGGCGAAAGCTTCGTCGGCCATCTGGGTGACATCCATCATTTCAAAAAGGTGATGTTGCTTTCGGGCGACCGGGAAAGCGAGGTCAGCTATCTTTCGGAACTGCTGGGCATTTCGGAAAGCCTTGCATCGCAAAGCCCGGAACAGAAAGTCGCCATCGTCCGCGAGGAAACCGCCAAGGCCCCAACACTGTTCATGGGCGATGGCATCAACGATGCTCCGGCACTGGCCGTTGCGACGGTCGGTATCGCCTTTGGCAAGGAAAGTGCGGTGACAGCCGATGCCGCCGGTGCGGTGATCCCCGAAGCATCGCTTGTCACTGTTGACGAGCTGCTTCACATCAGCATGGCGATGCGCCGCATCCTTTTGCAAAGCGTGATTGGTGGCATGGTGCTTTCCATCGTCGCCATGGGCTTTGCGGCGGCAGGCTACATCACGCCTGTTGCGGGTGCGCTGTTGCAGGAAGGCATTGATATCATCGCGATCCTCAATGCGCTCAGACTGGCGATTGCGCATGATATTGATGCCGATATGGTAGAGTAGCCAAACGCCTGAGACGTCAAGTTTGCGGTCCAGCTAACAGTGTTCGCAAAGTGTTATTGCTCTGACGCGCGCGTGATTTCGGCAATGGCATTCGCGATGCCGTCTTCAGCGGCGATCTTGCTTGCAACGCGTTCGGCGTTTTTGCGATAGGCCGGCGTTTCAAGAACCGTTTTGATCCGACGGGCCAGCATCGCGGCATCAAGTTTTGCGGGCTTGATCGGGCGCGGCGCAACGCCAAGCCCGTGCAGGCGCTTTGCCCAGAAAGGCTGATCACCGAAAAACGGAATGATGATCGACGGGCGACCGGCGCGCATGGCGGCGGCACAGGTGCCAGCCCCGCCATGGTGAATGACGATATCGACCTTGGGGAACAGCCATTCATGGGGAACCTCAGACACCGCAAGGATGTTGGAGGGCCAGTCAATGTCGCCCATGCCGCCCCAGCCGGTCGCCACAATCGCGGCGATGTCGGGGGTGCCCGTTTGCGAAACGGCCTCGGCAATCATTTCTGCCATCGCGGTCGGATCATTGCCGGGCATTGACCCGAAACCGATATAGATCAGGTTTTTGTGACGTTCGACAAAGTTTTGTACTGCCGGATCAGGCAGGCTTGTTTGTGCGCCCCCGTCCAGAAACCAGTATCCGGTGACAGTTGCGTGTGTCGGCCAGTCTGTGGGGCAATTGATCACAGCATTGCTAAAGGCATGAATGATGGGCAGCGTGCCGGATTTACAAGACTGAAGGATGTCCAGTCCCTTGGCATTGATCCTGTTTTGGCGTCGTGCTGCCCAGCGGCAAACTTGCCGACGCAGTGTTGCGTTCAACAGCCTATAGATCAGCTTGCCGGTTACGCGGTTATACCAGCGACCCAAGGTCCCGCGTGGCCCAAGATCAGTAACGCCCATATGCGGACAATCGCCGGTCGGGATAAAGGACGGGATCAGTTGCGCCATCACAACCGGGATACCGAGATGCCTGCCAATCGGCAGCGCGCCAAAGGTTTTCGGATGAAAAACGATGACGTCGGGCTTGGCCTGATCAATGGCGCGGAAAATATCATCAAGCAGTGTGTCCTGAAGACCGCGCGCCTTTTTGCTGATGGCAAACAACGATGTCAGCTTCGCCACGGCCGATGCCTTGGGATCAGACGCATCGGCAAATTGTGGATCATCCGTAAGCGCAATCAGCGCATTACTCAGGGCTGCGAATTCAAGATCATGATCGGTGATAAAACCGGCAAAGCGTTCCGGGGCGGCGACGGTGACCTGATGCCCCTTGTCGATCAGTCCACGTCCCAGCGCGACAAAGGGCTGCACATCGCCGCGCGTCCCATAGGTCATCAGCATGACATGCATGGAGTGTCCTTTCCGCCGTCACAATTGAGGCCAAAGAAACCGATTAACCTTCTTCGCTATCCCGGTCGTTGCCAAGGAAGATCCGCGTTTGTTCAATCGCCTCGCGCAGGCCAACACGCTGGACCTCGACATCGTCGGGAAAGGCACCCAGAAGCCGTGATGGCATGCGGTTATCAAGCAGGACAAACACACCGCGATCCTCGGCACGCCTAACAAGGCGGCCAAACGCCTGCTTCATGCGAAGCCTTGTGAGCATGTCGTCATAGCGTGCGCCGTGGAAGGCGGACTTGCGTGCGCGGTGCAGGATGTCGGGCCGGGGCCATGGCACGCGGTCAAAGACGATCAGGCGAAGGCTGTCGCCCGGCACATCCACCCCGTCGCGTACCGCGTCGGTACCCAGCAGACAGGCATCGCGTTCAACCCGGAAGATGTCGATGAGCGTCGAGACATCCATGCCGTCGATATGCTGGGCCAGAAGTTGCAGGCCCGCGTCATCCATCGGCCCCGTAAGGCGCTCATAAGTCGCGCGCAGCCGCGTGATTGCGGTGAAAAGGCCAAGGGCGCCGCCACCCGATGCCAAAAACAGCTCGCGATAGGCCGCGGCGATATGGTCCGGGTTATCCCGGCCGAGATCATTGACGATGAAAACGCGGGTTTGTTCGCGGTAGTTATACGGGCTTTTCATTGCTGCCCGGATGGCCGGAAGCGGCATGTGGGCGGCCCCCGTGCGATCCTCTGCCACGGCCCAGTCGAATTCTTCATCGCCTGTACCATCACGCAGGGTCGCAGATGTCACCACCATGCCGTGCGCGGTGGGGGCGAGTGACGTGGTTAGCGGGATGGTCGGATCAAGGTAATGGCGATGCATGCCAACATCGAAATCCCGGCCAAACTGGCGTTCAATCGCAAACCAGTCGACAAAGGTTTTCGGTGTTTCCTCGACAAGGGAAGCCAGCATGTCCCGCCACGCACCGACCTGCATGATCGCACGGCGTTCAAGCGACCTTATGGCGGCATCAAGGCGCTGGCGTTCGGCACTGTCAAGCTCGTCGGCCTTTTCATCGAGCATATGGGCAATGATCTTGATCAGCGATTTGGCCGGTTTTTCCATGGCCTCGAGCGCGCGATCAAGATCAGCGGCACTGGCCAGAACCTCGTTCAAGGCCGGTTTGCAATCGGTTTCAATCGAATAGCCGCGATCCCCGTCAGACGAGCGTGCCAAGACCTGTGCCCGGACATGGGCAAGGAAGGTTTCCGCCGGACCCTTGGCATGTTGTGACCCGTCATGAATGCGCGACAGCCACCCTTGTTCGGGCAGGCATTGGGCAGCGACAATTACGGCATTGACGGCATCGCGCAGTTCATCGCGGTCCATGATCAACGTTTCAAGGCGCTGTTTCAGGCCGCGTGCACGCGATGATCCCTTTTGCTCTGCGCCCAAAAGCCAACGACGAAGTTCCTGCCCCTCCATCCCGGTCAGGTGGGATGAAAATGCCTTGTCGGCGGCGTCAAACAAATGATGGCCCTCGTCAAACACGTAACGTGTCGGCATGGAGGCATCATCAAGCCCACCCAAGGCCGCCTGCACCATGACAAGTGCATGGTTGGCCACCACGATCTCGGCCGAGCGGGCGCGGCGCACAGTCTTTTCGACAAAGCATTTTGAATAATGCGGGCAGGCGGCATAGATGCATTCGCCGCGCTGATCGGCCAATGCGCCGGTGAACCGGTTGCCGAGCAATTCGGTCAGCCAAGCGGGGAAATCACCGCCGACCATGTCGCCATCACGCGTATGCGACGCCCATCGGGCAATCAGGCCCAATGGGGTAGCCTGATGCGGTTGTTGATTAAGCGGGCGTTGGGCTTCTTCGAAATTCAGCAGGCAGAAATAGTTTTCCCGGCCCTTGCGCACGACGGCCTTCAGGCGCTTGTCCTTGGGATCGTCATACAGGCGATCGAGTTCCTGATCGATCTGGCGTTGCAGGTTGCGGGTATAGGTCGAAATCCAGACCGCGCCGTCATTCTTCTGGGCCCAAAGGGACGCCGGGGCGACATAACCCAATGTCTTGCCGGTCCCCGTTCCGGCCTCGGCCAGGACGATATTGGGCGCACCATCATGCAGGCGTGGGCCAAAGGCCGAACATACGGACGACGCATAATCGGCCTGTTGCGGGCGTTCTTCCGCGCCTTCGCCAAGCAGGTCTTTCAGGCGTTTACGGGCATCCTTGGGATCAACCGGATAATTGGCCGGTGGCGGTGGCGGGGCATGTTCAGCCCATTCGCCAAGCTTTTTCCAGACTTTAAGGCCCTCATACACCGCATAGCGATGCGGGCCATCGCCATCAGCCCCAAGGGCCGCCAGAACCGAAACACCCCACGGCCAGTGGCCGCGTGCCATCGGCCAAGCAACCGACAGGGCCGGACCGCGTTTGTTGCGATGAAGGGTGGCGAGTTCCTGCAAAAGCCGTTTCATGGCTTCTGCCAGTGCCTCTGCCTGACCAATCAGGTCATCGGCCGGCTTCTGGCCCGTCGCCAATGCAATGCCGCGCGGGGTCGGGACACAAAACTGTGCGGGGCGGACAAAGGCAAAAAGTTCCAGCAAATCATGGGCCGGAAACGGATCGGATTTCAGCCGCCGTGCACAGGCCGGGGTATGAACCAGAATGGGGCGTGATGACCGCGCACGCTTGGCCGCGGCCCCGTGCGGGAGTTCCTCGATCTCGCCATCAGGCGATAAAAACACGGCGTGACGCAATCCAACGACCATGACAGGTGCGTTAGGCGGCATGAAACGCGGTTGAGACTCTTCGGAACGATCATCGAACATTTGGGGCACTATAAGCAGACAGCGACAGTGGCGCTACCGGTGAAATTGACCTATCTTGGAATTTGTAAGGCAATCACCCGATCACAAGAAGACGGACCGCAATGGCAGCCCCCAATACCCGCAATCAGCATTTCTGGCGCGATGACGCGATGCCGTTTGTTGAGCTGCGGCGCGTGGCGGACGGGCATTCGGTTTGTTACGAGCGTCATAGCCACGATACATTTTCCATCGGAACGGTGAAGGGCGGTTACAGTACGTACTGGAACCGGGGCAAAACCCATGAAACGCAAGAAGGGTCTGTGGTGATCCTCAACCCGGAAGATGTTCATGGCTGCAACCCGGTCAAGGGGGCGGACTGGGTTTATGACATGCTGTTTGTCGACCCGGACTGGCTTCTGGATCTTCAGATTGAACTTGATGCCGACGCCGCCGGCAAGTTTGCCATGTTTTCCGATATGCTGAGCCGCGATCCGCATCTTTATGACGGCTTGCTGGATCTGGCTGATACGCTTTCCAATCCGGATGTGGATATTCTTGGCAAGGAAACGGCGATGGTGTCGTTCTTTGGCGATTTGCATGTGAAGCTGGATCGGCGCGGTGTGCTTGATCGTGCGGCCAATGTTGGTGGGGCGATGCAGGACCGGAAAATGGCCGATGTGGGCGAGTATATCCGGGCGCATTATGCCGAGAATATCGGGCTTGACGAGCTGGCCGGGCTGGTCGGCTATTCCCGGTCGCATCTGGTGCGCGCATTCAAAAAGACGTTTGGCATGACGCCTTATGCCTATCTGATCAATTGCCGGGTGCAGCGTGCGCGCCATGCCCTGCGGCAGGGTGAAAAGATCGTCGATGTCGCGCTTGAAACCGGCTTTGCCGATCAGGCGCATTTCCAGCGTATTTTCAAGCGCCTGATGGCGGCAACCCCACGGCAATATGCCCGCGCACAGGTCGCGTGATTTGGACAAAAAAAGCGGACGGGTGACTGTGACCCGCCCGGAGTTTCCACAACCCGACTATGGGGAACGGGGTGCGGGGGATTATTCCAGGATCAAATAGGCTGCACTCGCCGCCAGCAACACGGCCATCGCCCGGTTGAACATCTGAACGCGCGATGGTTCGCCAAGGAAGCGTGACAGGAACGCGCCCGCATAGGCCCAGCACGCGACCGAGACAAAGCAGACGACAAAGTAAATGGCGGTGAATTCCCAGATCAGGGTTGGCGCGCCGGACGCGGCATAGGCGCCCATCCCGGCGATGGATGCCAGCCAGGCTTTTGGGTTAAGCCATTGCATGACGGCACCGGTGATCGCCTTTGGCCCGGTTTGGGCGGTGCCTTTGCCCAGCTCACCATCTGACGTTGCCAGCTTCCAGGCCATGAACAGCAAGAACGCCACCCCGGCCCACTGAATGATCGTGGTCAGTTGCGGGAAGGTTTCGAGCAGTTCATGCAGGCCCAGCCCGATCATAAGCAGCAAAAGGCAAAAACCCGCCGTCGCGCCAAAGACAAGGCGAAGGGATGGGCGAAAGCCATATTGCACGCCCGAGCTCAGCACCAGAATATTGACCGGACCCGGTGTGATGGAGGCCGCAAGCGCAAAGGCGGCCATGGAAAGATAAAGGCTAAGCGTGGCGGTAAAGGCGGACATCCTGGTGTTCCTCGCATCGGCGTTTTTTGTTCGTTGCCAGCATGCGGGGTCTTGCGACGCATTTATTGAACAAAATTGATCTGCGAGAAACAAACCCTCGATTTTGGCAAAAAAAACGCAACCGGATGTCAGACCGGTTGCGGTGATTGCTGTTTATGTACCGTTCCGGTGTGTTGCCGGAACCGGTTTCAGATCAGCTGGTTGTCAGATCCATCAGAAGCGTTGCACAGCGACGCGCAATATCGTCGTTGGGTTCTTCGCTGCCCGGCATTGTTGCCCAGCCTTTTTTGATCACGAAATCGTCGCGCTTGTAAGAGCTTTCAGCCTTAAGGGCTGTAAGTTCCGCCGTCTGATTGTTGGGCGAAAGCATTTTGAACTGGGCGACACATACCGGTGCCATTGCCGAGATCGTTGCTTCCTTGCTGCTTGCATCGGCCATTTCCTGCGCAGTGCCACCAGACACCACCGAGCCGGTGCTGAAACCGACAATGGTGATCAGTGCGGCGCCGATAATGCCGCCCCAAATTCCGGGCTTTGTCCATGCAGGGATTTCGATAGCCATAATAAAATTCCTTTTAATCAGGCCGTGAAAAGTATTTTTCGCGGCTCTGTTAGATCAAAGGAAAACATTGATGATGTAATATTACAATTGATTTATTTTTTAATATTTAAATCAAAGGTCGATTTTCTAAAGGGGATCGATTTTATTTTTTGACAGTTCGAAGAATTATTTCCTGCTTCAACCGAAAAACATGCTCGACAATCCTGTTGCTCCGCCCGCAATCATGGCATAGCGCGCCATCTTGCCAATGGTCACCAAAATGATGAAGGGCAGAAGGCGCACCCGCATGACCCCGGCAAACAGCGTTAACGGATCGCCAATGATCGGAAGCCAGGCAAGCAGTAATGACCACAGCCCGTATTTGCCAAACCAGTGTGAAGCGCGATCCAGTGCTTCGGGCGAGACGGGGAACCAGCGCTTGTGCTTGAAATGCTCGGCATAAAGGCCAAGCCACCAGTTGATGAGCGAACCAAGAACATTGCCCGCCGTCGCGATCAGGACCAGCAGCCACAAGCTGTGATCACCCGATGCAATGAGCGCAGCCAAGGCTGCCTCGGACGTGCCGGGCAGGATGGTGGCGGATGTCAGTGCGGACAGGAAAAGAGCGAAAAGCACGTTTGTAAGCCGTTCAAATCAAATCAGCGGTTACGATTTGAGGCTGAATTTGCGGACTTCAAGCGGCTGTGCAAGGACTTCATCCTTGCTCTGGCCAAAGGCCTTGAGGTAGGGCATCTCGAAATGCCGGGCGAGGTCTTCTTCCGAGCGCCAGTTTTCATAGGCCATCCAGATCGCCGGATCATCTTTTGACTGGTGCATGTCATAGCTGATGCAGCCTTCTTCGGCGCGGGAGGGTTCGACCAATGCCAACAGACGTTTGCCCAGTTCTTCTTCCATGCCGGGTTTGGCGCGTGCGGTGGCAAGAACGGTGAGCTGCTTGGACATTGTGATTTCCTGAATTTGTCATGGGTTTGTGACTGGCGGGATCGCTGCCAAACACAGTGCAGGACAAATAGTTGTTTCACAAGTAGATACACAACAGAAAAAGGCCCGGTGCGGGGTAACACCGGGCCTGAAAATGCCGGTCAGCAGTTTGGGGGGAGCTGACCAGCAGGGGGGAACGGAATTCTAGGCAATCGTGGTGGTTACATCAACATTGCCGCGCGTCGCGTTGGAATAGGGGCAAATGGTATGCGCCGTTTCGACAAGCTTTTCGGCGTCGGCTTTATCGAGACCCGGCAGGGATACCTTGAGTTCGACTGCAAGGCCAAAGCCGCCTGCGTCGCGCGGTCCGATGCCGACCTTGGCAGAAACCGAGACGTCATTTGGCATCTTGATCTTGGTCTGGCCAGCAGCAGCCTTCATCGCGCCAATAAAGCAGGCCGAGTAACCCATCGCAAACAGCTGTTCGGGGTTGTTGCCTTCACCGCCGGCACCGCCAAGTTCCTTTGGCGTGGTCAGTTTGACATCAAGCGAGCCGTCATCGGTTTTCGCACGACCATCACGGCCGCCGGTGGCAGAGGCGCTTGCGGTATATTTTACATCAACAGACATGGTTTCATCCTTTGTTTGAACGGTGGTTCGACTTGGTGAGAACCCGGCTGTGTCGAAAATCAAACCTTCATATGTCGCCGGGAAGGCACGGGTGCAAGTGCGCCTGTACGAAAGAGGGTGAAAGTTTTGTGATCATCGTCAGGCGCAATGTGAACTGTATCCGGCACAAACATCGCACAATAATTAATCGTGTACGATATAAATTCTTGTGCATCAGCCATGCATTAAAATCGTTTGTTATTTAATCGCGCACGATATAAATTTGGCTCTTGGTCTGTCCTGTTCAGGAGGCCCGCCGTGTTCCGGGCTTGACCGAACCTGTGTTACAGATGTTCGGGGGCCAAACCCTTCGCCAATGTAAGGATGCGATTGATGAGCGATACCCCCAAGGATGATTTGCTCGATATTGACAAGTTTCTGTGCTTTTCGGTCTATTCGGCGGGGCATGCCTTTAACCGTGTTTACAAACCAATGCTGGAAGCATTGGGCCTGACCTATCCGCAATATCTTGTGATGGTTGCGCTGTGGCAGGATGACAATCAGTCGGTGCGTAGCATCGGTGAAAAGATGTATCTGGAATCCAGTACGTTGACGCCGCTGCTTAAACGGTTGGAAGCGAACGGTCTGGTTACCCGCAAGCGTGACCCCAAAGATGAACGCTCCGTTCGCATCGGTCTTACCGATAAGGGCAAAGAACTGCGCAAGCAGGCCGAAGACGTCCCGCTTTGCGTTTTCGAGGCCACCGGCTTGGATATTGAAACGGCGAAAAGACTGGTCCGGGATTTGCGTGCATTGCGTGACCGGCTAGATGGCGGGCTTAGCTAGATTTCGCTGCCGCAGACTTGCGATCCCGGTGATAGGTCAATGCCCAGCCAAGGGCTGTTTTGATGGCGTGTTCGGGAAGGGCCTGATCAAGGGGCAGAATTATTGCGCGATTGCCTTCGGTCTTGAGGTCTGGTGACAGCAGGGCACGGGTGCGGTCAATCAGGTCTGTCTTGCAATCAAAAAAGATCATCACCTGATCGGGTGTGTCGGGTTTCCAGTCGGCCCGAATGGTAATGCCCGATCCCGATTTGGGCCGCCAGGCCGGTTCGCCCCATTTCAGACTTTCCGTTACGGGGCCGACCCCGTCGATTTCGCCTGCGAGTTCAAAGACCCACACACGGATCGACATCAAGGCCCGTCGGGCTGCCGCCGGGCAGGCGTTGAATTTTGCCGCAATATCGGGATTGGCGAATTCACCGGCTGTCGTCATAGGCTCCCCGCGTTCAGATTTCCGAAGGTCTGCATCAATAGCCACACGCCACAAATTGCCAGTGTGATGTGCTGCATGATCATGGCCGGGGCAATGATCTGTTTGCGCCGGGTCAATGTTCCCAGAACATGCAGGATGCGCGATGCCATCAGGATGATCGCCACCACCCAAATAATTGTCGAGGTGGCAAGGATGGCTTCAATTGCAAGTACGAGAAGCACACAAAGCGGGGCATTTTCAATGAAGTTCCCGTGTGCACGCATGCGCCGGCGCAAGGTGGTGTCATCGCCGTCACCGCTTAGAACGTTAAGCTGAAACCGCCGGACAGAAACCATCAGGCTCAGTGCTGTAAGCATCAGAACAAACACGGCAGTCATGCAGATTGTTACTGGAAGTGGCAGCATCGACAGTTTCCCCGAACTGTTAGAAAAAAGCGCAATCTGTTTTTGTAATTCAACCATCGAACGCGACCGGGATCAAACAAAAGGACGGCACAGTTTGCCGTGCCGTCCTTTTGACGATGGTTTGAGCTGGTTGGCCGATATCTAGATATTGCGCAACCGGTCAAGGAAGTTTTTGACCTGCTCATCAAGATTGCGGGCTTCATTGGCAAGCTCGGTCGCGCCCGCTTGCACGTTGGATGCGGCTTCGCCGGTTTCCTGCGATGTGTTGCGCACAATCCCGATAGAGGAAGATACCTCGTTGGTACCTGCGGCGGCCTGTTGCACATTGCCTGAAATTTCTGCGGTCGCAGCCCCCTGTTCCTCGACCGCAGAGGCAATGGCGGTGGCGATCTCGTTGATGCTGGAAATGGTTTCCGTCACCCGTTCAATCGCGCCCACCGTGTTTTGCGTTTCGGACTGGATCGAGCCGATCTGCTGGGCAATGTCCTCGGTCGCCTTGGCGGTCTGGTTGGCAAGGTTTTTGACTTCTTGCGCCACAACCGCAAAGCCTTTGCCCGCTTCGCCC
>NZ_DBGS01000066.1:27852-36296 GCF_002295455.1 Thalassospira sp. UBA848
GCAAAGCCTTTGCCCGCTTCGCCCGCACGGGCCGCCTCGATCGTGGCATTCAGTGCCAGAAGGTTGGTCTGGGCGGCAATGTCATTGATCAGGCTGACGACTTCACCAATGCGATCTGCAGCCTCGGCAAGGCCGGTGACCATGGCGTTGGCTTTTGAGGCTTCGTCAACAGCGGTGTTTGAAATATCCGATGACTTTGCGACCTGCGAACTGATTTCCTGAATGGAGGCGGACAGTTCTTCGGTTGCCGAGGCGACTGTCTGCACATTGGCGCTGGCTTCATCAGCTGCCGCTGCAACGACAACAGCCTGTTCAGAGCTTTCATCTGCGGCACGGCGCATCTGACGCGATACCGTTTCCATGTTGCTTGCACTGTCAGATACATTGACAACAATGGACCCGACAGACTTTTCAAACTCGTCAGCCATTTGCAGGCGCGTGCGGTTGCGTTCCTCGCTGGCCTTCTGTTCGGCTGCGAGCTTCTCTCGTTCCGCCTTTTGCATGCCTGCCGACGCTTCTTTAAAGGCTTCAAGCGCCTTGGCGATCGACCCGATCTCGTCATTGCGTTTGAGATAAGGGACGGTGACGTCAAACTGCCCTTTCTGAAGATGATCAATCACACCCGCCACACGGGTCATCGGGCGCGACACAAGACTTCTGGTGGATAGGAGAACCACGGCGATCACAATCGCAAGCAGGATGAGACCGCCGATCAATGTCGTGTTGCGCAGACTATCCGCCGGGGCATAGACAGTCGCCAGCGGAACATTGACAACCACACCCCACTGATTCGGGTATCCGGTGATTTCAACCGGAACAATCATGTGCATGGTGGTCTCACTGTCCACGCGGCTAGAAGTGCCATTTTCCATTGCGTCAAGAATGGCGGCATGAACACTGTTTTCGGGATCAAGCGTCGTTCCGCGTATTTCAGGGTCTTCGTGTGCCACCCAGGTACCTTGTGCCGACACAAGATTGACCGTGCCGGTGCCAAACGGGGTCAGCTCGGCAAAGCGTTCGGAAAGGGCATTGAGTTCCAGATCAACCCCCAGGACGCCAAGAAACTGACCACTGGCGTCTTGCACCGGATAGACAAATGAGGTCAGAACCACATCGCGGCCCTGAATGTCATAGGTGATGGCGTCGGTGACGTAGGGTTTATTGGTGTCACGCGGGGCGGTGTAATATTCGTTGACCTCGGGATTGTCCAACCCGGTCAGGTGATAGGGCGTAATGCCGTCACCGAAATTATAGTAATAGGTGACATACTTCCCGGTGCCGTCGCCAAATGGTTCGCCTTCGTCCTTGTAATCGGCATCCTTGCCGTCAAGGGCATTGGGTTCAAACCCGGACCAGGCCCCCGCAAGGGTCGGGTTATCTACCAGTGTGCGATTGAGGATTTCGTTATATGCGCTGCGATCCGCACCGCCTTTTTCGCGAATTGCGCGGAAGGTGCCCGCAAGGTTTTTCGCGACCAGCATCCCGCCATTCAGAACGCTGCCTGCCTGCTGGGCATGATGGCTTGCCACTGCGCGTGTCTCGCCGACGGTCAGTTCCTCGGTGGTTTGGTTTGTCTGGATGGTTTGAAGTGAAATGCCTGCAATGAGGCAAAGCGCGATGGCCATTGCACTCACAAGTGTGAGTTTCGCGCCCAGTGACAGGGAGGAAAAGTTCATTCAGCTATCCTTCCGACTGATGCTTTCCTGTGAAAGATCGCAATGCATTATTACTGTAGCCAACGCAGTGGCTTGGTGATGCAAACAGGCACGGCACGTTCGCATGCTATTCTAAAGTAGAATACATTATATGGGAAGATATCTGCCGGGTTGGAGTGCTGTCGTTAAAACGGTTTCGCTTTTCGGATAGTCGGCGCGAAAACTTCGTTGGCCGGGACCGGTTTGCCAAACAGGAAGCCCTGCAATTCGATGCCGGGTACTTCACGCAGGAACTCGTACTGCTTTTTGGTTTCAACCCCTTCGGCGGTGACTTTCAGTCCAAGGGCATTGGCCATTGCCAGCATCGCGTTGATCAAGGCGACATCGTCACTGTTGCCGGGGAGACCATTGACAAAGGCACGGTCGATCTTGATGCGGCTGATTGGCAGGCTTTTGATCGAACGCAGGCAGGAATAGCCCGTACCGAAATCATCGATTGCCAGCGAGACCCCCACCTCGCGCAGATCATGCAGGGTTTGAATCATGCTGTCTTCATCCTGAATCATGCTTTCGGTGACTTCGATTTCAAGATGCTCGGCCGGCAGGCCGGACATGGCAAGTTCATGGGCGATGGAATCGGCAAAGCCTGCAAGCTGAAGCTGGCGGGCAGATACATTCACCGCCATCTGGATTTTTTCGCCATACTCATCCTGCCAGATACGGGCCTGTTTGCAGGCCTCGCGGAGCACCCAGCTGCCAATTTCGATAATAAGACCGCTTTTTTCGGCAATTGGAATGATTTCGCTGGGGCCGACAAGTCCGTGAACTGGATGATTCCAGCGCAGAAGTGCCTCGACGCCGACCATTTCACCGCTGATGCCATCAATCTGTGGCTGGTAATGCAGCACCAGTTCATCATTGTCCAGACCACGGCGCAGCTCAAGCGACCGGGTCATGTAATGAGTGGCATTCGCCGTCATTTCCGGTTCATACAGTGCCAGGGTCCTGCGCCCGCGATCCTTGGCGGCATACATCGCGGTATCTGCAAGTCGGATAAGGTCATGTGACGAGCGACCATGGTCGGGATACATGGAAATGCCGATACTGGCCGAAATGTTCATTTCATGGCCGCTGATGTAAAATGGGCGTTGCAGTTCCTGAATGATTTTTTGCGCCAGATTGGCGGCCGCCGTTTCATTGGGGATGTTTTCGCGAATGATCAGGAATTCATCGCCACCAAGACGAGATATCGTGTCTGTGCGTTCGGTTATGCCCTTGATCCGGGTTGCTGCAATCAGGATAACCTGGTCACCAGCCGCGTGGCCCAGCGTGTCGTTAATCGTCTTGAAATCATCGATATCAAGAAACAGGCACGCCACCATGGTGCCATTTGGTTCCGAGCGTTCAATTGCACGGTTAAGCCGGTCCGTGGCAAGCAGGCGGTTGGGCAGGCTGGTCAGTCCGTCATACTGGGCAAGATAATGCAATTCCTGTTCGGCCTGGCGGATGGCAGTCCGATCCGAAACGATCATCACGAAATGCGTGAGTTCGTCTTCCTCGTTCTCGACGGCAATTACCTGTAATGCCAGCGATATCGGATTGCCCTTTGCATTGCGGGTATCAAGATCACGACGCCAGTGACGGCGGGTGCCGATCCCGGCAAACAGTTCCTGAAAGAACTCGGCAGGATGTTCATTGGGCGAGAAGAAATAGGGCGGCTTGTGCAGCGTGTTTTTTTCGGTTTCGCCGGTAATGCGGTAGTAGGCCCTGTTGGCGTTGGAAACGTTAAGGTCGGGATCAAGGATCAGAATGCCATCCTGTGTCGTTTCAAACACGGTCATGGCTTCGCGCAGTTTATCCTGCGTCAGGCGCTGATCAGTGATGTCTTGCATCATACCGACGATACGCTGGGATCCTTTGCGCTCATCGCCGAATGATTTCCCGCGTGCACGGAACCAGCGATAGTTCTGGTCGTCATCCAGACTGCGAAAGACGACATCGTAAAATTCGCCATGGTCAACCGCATAGGCAAACGCCTTGCGCACCATGTCGCGGTCTTCGGATGAAACGCGTTCCAGAAACGTGTCCCAGCTTTCTGTGACAGTTTCTGCTTCCTGAAGCGGATCAAATTTGCCAAGGCCCGTACTGTGCATTTGACGGGTGCCGACATCAATTTCCCAGCAGCTCATCTGGGCGGCGTTCATGGCAAGTGACAGGCGCTGTCGGGTTTCTGACAGTGCGACTTCGGCGGTACGGCGTTCCAGCGCCATCTGGATGGTGGCATGCAATTCACGATCGGAAAACGGCTTGATCAAAAATCCATAGGGGCGGGTTTTCTGGGCACGCGCCAGTGTCGCGTCTTCGGAATGTGCCGAAACATAAATCACCGGAATCATCAGGTTTGGCGGGATGCCTGCTGCGGTCTCGATCCCGTCAATATCGCCATCAATGCGGATATCCATCAAGATAATGTCGGGTGGATCAAGTTTGATGGCTTCGAGTGCGTCATTGCCCCGCGTATGTGCGCTTGTGCGTTGATAGCCAAGCTTCTCAAGCTGTTTGCGCAGATGCAGCGCGATAATGCGTTCATCCTCGACAATCATGACGTGGACCGGATGTTCCATCCTGATCAGTCCTCCATCGCGAATGTAATGATGAATGTTGTCTCGCCTTCGGTAACCACATCAAGGGTGCCGCCAATCTGATCCACAAGCAGATGGATTAATTGAAGGCCAAGGCCATCACTTTGGCCGGGTTTGAAGCCCTTTGGCATGCCGCAACCATTGTCCGAGACCCGAAGGGTGACAACGTCTTGCTTGTTCTTGCTGGCCGAGACATCAATCTGCCCTGACCGGCCATCCGGAAAAGCGTGTTTGAGTGCATTGGTGATCAGTTCGTTTGCAATCAGGCCACTCGGCACGGCCTGTTCAATCGCAAGCTCGACATCGGACAGGTCGCTGTTTACCCGCACACGTGCGATATCGACGTTGAATGACGCCAGAAGCGACGAGATCAGGCTTTCGCAGAAATCAGCAAAGTTCACTTTGGCAATGTCTTCGCTTTGATAGAGCGACTGGTGAATTTGCGCCATGGAGCGCACCCGGTTGCAACTGTCGATCAAGGCTTCACGGGCCTGAATATCGATGACCGAGGTGGTCTGCATGTCCAGAAGGCTGTGGATGATCTGCAGGTTGTTCTTTACCCGGTGATGGACCTCGGAAAGCAGGGTTTCCTTTTCGCGAAGTGATCGGGCAATCTGTTCTTCGCGGTGCTTGCGTTCGGAAATGTCGGAAATCGCGGCCAGGATCTGCTGGTTTTTGCCATCGGTAATCGGATTGAGACCAATTTCGACAGGAAACTCGCTTCCGTCCTTGCGCAACGCGTAAAGGTCGCGTCCGGCCCCCATCGGGCGCGGGTTTGGATTATTCGTATAGGAGCCGCGCAAACGGGGATGACCGGCACGAAAACGTTCGGGCACGAGCATCTCGATCGGTTGACCAAGCAATTCAGTTCGGGAATAACCGAAAATGATTTCGGTTTGGGCATTGACCATTTCCATGGTGCCGTCAGCCCCGATCAGGATCATGGCGTTTGGCGCGTATTCGACCACGCGTTCAAACCTTTGATCCTGGCTTCCCGACGGAAAGTCTTCTTCGGTGATCTGTACACCGGTCTCTCCAAACGACATCAACGCACTCCAACTTCGTGTTCGCTTTGTCAATCGGGCCTGATCGCGTTTTTAACTGATCATCGGATTTAAATTGGACTAATAATACAAATCATTTCAATTACATGTTTTTACACACAAACATTAGATCTACTTAAGCGCGTTAGCCCAAGTTGCGATATTTGCATCCGGTAAATGGAATTCAACTACACTTAGGTGTAGCCGGGGTGCGGATATCCAAATCGTATTTTGGCGCAAATTGTGGGTGATCGGGGCGCGAATTCCGCGATTATGTGGCAGCCATGCACAACAGGTGCTTGATCTTGACCCAAAGTGAGGTATAGCTTCGCGCAAACATGCGATCAGGATGGTCGCGTGTCAGGGTCTTGACCCAAAGCATATTCCCCGAGAATTAAACGATCCAACTGACAAACAAGGTTTCAAAAATGACAGCCGATCTTCGAGATGCCGCACTTAACAGCAACGTCTGGGCTTTTCAGGAAGCCAGCAAGCTGGTCAAGCGGTATAAACAGAAGGCGCCTGAAAAGGGCTATGTCCTTTTTGAAACCGGTTATGGTCCGTCGGGTCTGCCCCATATCGGCACCTTTGGCGAAGTTGCGCGCACGACCTATGTCCGTCGCGCGTTCGAAACCATGTGCGATATCCCGACCAAGCTGTTCTGCTTCTCCGATGATATGGACGGCCTGCGTAAGGTCCCGGACAATATCCCGAACAAGGACATGGTTGCCGAACATCTTGGCAAGGCGCTGACCAGCGTTCCCGATCCGTTTGGAACCCATGAAAGCTTTGCGCATCACAACAATGCCAAGCTGCGCGAATTCCTTGACGGTTTCGGCTTTGAGTACGAATTCAAATCTTCGACCGACTGCTACAAATCGGGCATGTTTGACGAGGCGCTTCTGCGTCTTCTGGAACGTTATGACGCGATCCAGAAAATCATGCTGCCGACCCTTGGTGAAGAACGCCGCGCGACCTATAGCCCGTTCATGCCGGTCGAGCCGGGCACCAACAAAGTCCTGATGGCCAAGGTCACCGAACTTAAACCCGAGAGCGGCAGCATCGTTTACGAACACCCGGAAACCGGTGATCTTGTTGAAACGCTGGTGACGGGCGGCAATTGCAAACTTCAGTGGAAGCCGGACTGGGCGATGCGCTGGTATGCGCTGGGCGTTGATTATGAAATGGCAGGCAAGGACCTTATTCCGTCGGTCGAGCTTGGCAACAAGATCGTCAAGGCGCTTGGCGGCACCCCGCCGGAAGGCTTCAATTACGAGCTGTTCCTTGATGAGAACGCCCAGAAGATTTCCAAATCCAAGGGTAATGGTCTTTCGATGGAAGACTGGCTGAAATATGCGCCGGAAGACAGCCTGTCGCTGTTCATGTTCCAGAAGCCGAAAACCGCAAAGCGCCTGTATTTTGATGTCATCCCGAAAACCGTGGATGAATATCTGACCTTTGCCGAAAAGCTTAAAACCGAAACCGATCCGACCAAGATCCTGCAGAACCCGGCCTGGCACATTCATGCCGGAACTGCGCCGGATCGCGACATTCCGCTGTCGTTCGGCATCTTGCTGAACCTGGTTTCGGTCTGCAATACCGATGACCGTGATCTGCTGTGGAAGTTCATTTCACGTTATGTCACCGGTGCAACCCCGGAAAGCTCGCCGTATCTCGATAAGCTGGTCGGCTATGCGATCAACTATTACAATGACTTCGTCAAACCGACGAAAAGGTACCGCGCCCCGACCGAGGCAGAGCAGGCCGCCCTTAAAGACTTGCGCGACGCCTTGTCCAAAGTCGCACCGGGCACCGATCCGTCCGACATCCAGACCGAAGTTTTCACCGTGGGTAAAAACCACAATTACGAAAACCTGCGCGACTGGTTCAAGGCGCTTTACGAAGTGCTGCTTGGTCAGGAACAGGGGCCGCGCATGGGCTCCTTCATCGCCCTTTACGGCCTTGATGAAAGTGTTGCGCTGATCGACCGTGCGCTGGCGGGTGAAGACCTATCTGCATAAGGTTGCGCGATCAAATGAATTTGCAAACGGCTCGCCCTTGGCGGGCCGTTTTGCGTTTTGGGTCATATCATTCAATAATCTGTCGACCGGATCGGATATGGCGGAGCTTTGCGTCACCAGCAGGGAATTGAATGATATGGGCTTTTGGCAAAAATCGATGATTGCGGTTGCGTGTTCCAAGCCGCTTCGCGCCGTGGGCGAGGCAATTGGTCGCAAGACAGGACTGGCCGCACAGTTTGTCAGTGCCGGGGACGGCAAGGGGCATGTTGCACGGGCAAGCGCGCTTAAGGCCAGCGGCATTCGGATTTCCAGTTTTTATCTTGGCGAATATGTCACGGATATCACCCAGGTTCGCGAAACCGTTGATCAGTTGCGCGCGGTCATGCCAAGCCTGCATCAAGCGGGCCTTGATGTGCATGTTTCCATTGATCCGTCGCAGCTTGGCTATATGCAGGGTGCGGCGATCCTGACCCAGCATGTTGACGAAATTGCCAGCCAGATCCGCGACATCGCAGCACAGGCAGATGGCGGGCAGACCGTCCGGCTTATGATCGATATGGAAGATTTCGACATGGTCGATGATACGCTGGCGCTGCATCATCGTTTGCAGGATGCCGGTATTCCCGTGGCCCAAACCCTGCAAGCACGTTTGCACCGGACGGAATCTGATCTGAACGACATGATCGCACGCGGGGCGATGGTGCGGCTGGTCAAGGGGGCCATGGCCCCGCCAGCAAGTGTCGCCTTTACCGAACGGCCCGAGATTGATGGCAATTACCTCGCACTTGCCGGGATGATGTTATCGGACACGGCAAAGCAAAACGGATTTTTCCCGGTCTTTGGCAGTCACCATCGCGAACTGGTGCTCAAGATCGCGAAGCTTGCCGATCAAAACGGCTGGGCGCGGGATCAGTTCGAGTTCGAGATGCTTTATGGCGTTAATCAGCCGTTGCAACGTGAACTGGTTGCGGCGGGATATCGACTGCGGCTTTATGCGCCGTTTGGCAAGGACTGGTGGGCTTATGCCTGGCGCCGGGTGGGGGAGAACCCGCGCAACCTGTCGCTTTTGCTGAAATCGGGGCT
>NZ_DBGS01000066.1:36669-51267 GCF_002295455.1 Thalassospira sp. UBA848
ATCAGCTTGGCGGCAGGTAACGCCGCAGCGGATGATGTTCAAACGGCGCAAGCAAGATGTGCCGCGCGCGTTGCCAGCCCACGCCGAATGCCATGACAAGTCCGCCAACAATGAAGCAGACCAGAACAATGGTCATGGACGGGTCGATTTCCGCGCCCTCGAAACCCGATTGCAGCAGGTAGCCAACATAGATCAGGCCGCTGATGATTGGCGATCGGCGATCCAGGATCAGCGACAGCACCATGGCAACGATGATCACCGGGATCATCGCAAGGGCGGCGGCCTCGAATGTGGCGGCAATT
Organism: Thalassospira sp. UBA848; assembly: GCF_002295455.1. NCBI lineage: Bacteria > Pseudomonadati > Pseudomonadota > Alphaproteobacteria > Rhodospirillales > Thalassospiraceae > Thalassospira > Thalassospira sp. UBA848. The sequence continues at coordinate 36,972 of NZ_DBGS01000066.1, forward strand.
GAATGGATGGTCAGCGGTGCGCCAAAGACATACAGCCAGAACGCACATTCCGCCCAACCATTGACCCGCTTGGGGTCACGGCTGTCGATAAAGATTGCAAGGGCAAGCAATATGATGCCCGTGGCCGTGATCAGATAGGGGATATAGGGCTCTGCAGCCGGGCCAAAGGTTGCCATCAAAGCCGACCAGAAGACCCCAACAAGGCCCGCTGCAATCAGCGCAAAGGATACCGGCAGGCGATACCGCAGGAAGAAGCCCAGCTGGAAGGCAAAGCCGATCACGGCGACAAACACCAGTACATTCATCGACCGCTGCCCGAAATCAATCACCGTATCAAGATCGGATAACTGCCCGGTCGGTCCGGCAAAGGACATATAAAGCGCAACCGCATAGATCATCAATGTCGCACCAAGGGCGGCCATAATCGCGATCGAGGGCAGGGACGCCTTGAGCTTGCCGGCAATATATTCCGCCAGCGCGACATAGGCGATCATGGCAATTGGCGGTGCAATCCAGAAGGCCGGACCGTTGGCAAGCAGGCCCCACAACACGAACCAGCCGATGGTCAGTGCGCATATGCCAAGGGCAATGAAGATGTCGTTCATGCCGCGAAACAGGGTGAACTTTTCCGTTTCGGCGGTTTCCAGCGATTGTTCGCCAAGAAAGCCTTCAAGCCGGTCAAAGGCTTCTTCGCTCAGCACGCCGGCCGATACCGCATTTCGGATGTCAGCAAGGGTGAATCGGTTGTCTTTCACGGTGGCTCCGGATCTGTGGGGTGTTCTGGTTGGTGGCGCATGTACATCTGCGCGTCTGTTTACCTGCAAATTACCTGCGAAGTTTGACACGCCACGCGCAGCTATTCAAACGCCGCGAGATGCCTAAATGGAAAATAAGACCGTGAAAAGGCGATTGACAGCATAATGGGAATCGGTATTAAGTGAGTTAACTTACTTAATTGATGGTGATGGCAATGGCCGAAAAGCTCAAACCCGAAGAAAAACGCCAAAAGCTTGCCCGTGCGGCGATGAATGTGATCTGGCGTGATGGCTATCATGGGGCAACCATTCAATCGGTTGCGAACGAGGCCGGGTTGCCCGCAGGCGGGGTGTTTTATCGCTTTCCCAAAAAGCACGACCTTGCCCAGGCGGCCCTTGAAACCATGCAAGGCGAATTCATTCCGCTTCTGGACAGCATCAAGTCAAAGGGCGCTGTCGGTGATCGGTTGTCAGTCTTTTTTGATTATCTTGATGCCATGACACCACGGCGTGTCAGCCATGGTTGCCCGCTTGCCCGTCTGATGCTCGATATGCCCGGCGATGCGGATTTTGATCCGGCGCGGAAAATCGGGCAAGGCGTGTTTGATGCGCTGATTGGGTGGGTGACAGATCAGCTTCGCGAAGGCGGGCTGGCGGCAGACCGTGCAGCAATTGAAGGACGGCGGATTGTCCTGCGCTGGCAAGGTGCAATTGTTCTGGCCCATTCCATGAATGATCGCGCCATTCTTGATGACGAGATTGCCGACCTGCGCCAAACGGCCGATGCGTTGATTGCCGGGACCTGATTTCAAACAGGCGTTTCCGGCCTTACCCGCCCCACACCAGGTCCCACCAGAAAGAAAGTGCCTGACATGTCCCGCGCGCTAACCACCGAACTTGGGCGCGATCCCAAGGCTGCCCTGATTTTCAATTTTGCCCGACTTGGCATCCGCGACAAGTTCTATGCCCTGCGCCAGTCCATCGGGTTTGGCCGACCGGACCGTGCGCTGCTTGACCATCTTGGCGTCCCCGATAGCGAAATGGCGCAAAAGGCAACCGCGTGGGCGGCCTCCCTGCAGCCTGACTTCGTGCAGTATCACGGTTTGCGCAGTTTTGCCTTTGGGGTCGCGTTGGGGGACTACCACAATGTCCGCTTTGATCGCGAGATGCTTTATATCGCAAGCATCCTGCATGACATTTCACTGGCATCGCCATCGTGTGACGGACCCGGGTCGTTCGAGGTCGAAGCCGCCCGCTGTGCCCATAACTGGCTTGGCGAACAGGGCTATGACCGGGAAAAGGCCGATATCATCCACGAAGCGATGGCCCTGCATTCGGCTGTATGCCATTCCGGCCCGCGTGACCCCGAAGGCCTGTTGCTGCATCTCGGCGCCGGGGTTGATGTGGTCGGTATGCAGGTGATGAACATTCACACCGATGTCCGGGCGCAAATCCTGCGCGATTATCCGCGCACGGGCTTTGTCCGTGATTTTGGAAAGCTGGTTGCCGACCAGGCAGATCGCAAACCCCGGTGTCATATTGCCGGGCTGGTCGGCGTCGGCTTTGCCAAGGCGCTTGCCAGTAACCCGCTGGATCGTGGCTGAGGACCAAATATCTGCACCCTTTGGTTGTTTTGCCATGATCAGTCCATTTTCTGATGATGAAATTGTACCCCTCAGACGTCATACTGAATGAAACACGCGTTCATCAGAGACGTGGCCCAGCAGGCTGCGCAAAGCAATAAAGGACACGGGCAATGATCGGGCTGAAAACAGTAAAACTTGCACTGGTCGGGGCGATGGCAATGGCATTGTCGGCCTGTGCCAGCGGGCCGCGCGTTTATACCGATGCCGACCCGGCGACCGATTTCGGGCAGTTCAGAACATTTGCCTTTGTCGAAGGGGCCGGTAAGGATGCCGAGGCCAGGTACCAGACCCTGTCGGGACAGCGGATTGAGGATGCGATCAATCTGGCGATGGTTTCGCGCGGATATGAGCTTGATATCCATACCCCCGACCTGTTGATCAACTTTCATCTGAAAACACAGGAAAAGACGCGATCATCACCCCCGGTCTATGTCGGTGGGTATTATGGCTATCGGTCCGGGATGTATGTTGGCTGGCCGGGCTATGTCGAGCCGGGCTATGTCGATAGCTATACCGAAGGCACGCTGACCATTGATCTGGTCAATCGCCAGACCGAGCAAATGGTCTGGGAAGGAACGGCTGTTTCACGCGTCACCAGTGCCGTACGCGAAGCGCCAAACGAAACGGTGCGCGCGGCGGTGGCATCAATCTTTGCGAAATATCCCTATGTTGCGGGCAGCTCCGTGCCGCAGCCGATATCACAGTAAGTCATCGTTACCAGCAAAAAAAACGGGCCGGAATTCCGGCCCGTTTTTGCGTCTGTCTGGCAGAAATTAATCTTCGCTGGCCGCAACAAAGGCCATGTAAAGGTCCTGGGCGCGGCGCGTGATCGGGCCGGGCTGCAGGTTGCGCTCGTCGAGTTTGACGCACGGAGCAACCTTGTAATAGTTGCCGGTGCCAAAGATTTCGTCGGCTGCTTCGAGTTCTTCGTACTTGCAGGTCTTTTCCACGACATCAACGCCATCTTCACGCAGAAGCTTGATCACGCGCTGGCGGGTCAGGCCATTAAGGAAGGTGCCGTTGATTGCCGGGGTATAAACCGTGCCATCCTTGGCAAAGAACAGGTTAGCATAGGAAAACTCGGCCACATTGCCAATCGGATCAAGCATCACGCCGGTGTCAAAGCCCGATGCGGTTGCCTCGGTCACAGCACGGCCGACATTGGGATAAAGGCAGGATGCCTTTGCCTCGGTCGGCGCGGATTCCGGTGACGGGCGGCGGAAGCTTGATTTGCGCGCGCTAAAGCCGGTCTGGACGGCTTCGGGCATTTCGGTGACGGAAATGCACAGCACGAATTGCGCGCTTTCAGGTGTTGGCGCTATGAAACCTTCGCCACCAAATACAATCGGTTTGATATAAAGGGCGAGTTCCGGATCGAACTTCTGAACGCCTTCCTTGACCAGCGCGACGATTTCATCGACCGTGATGGCAGGTTTCATGCCCATCAGTTCGGCCGAGCGAAGCACACGGGCGCAATGCGGATAAAGATCGGGCATTTTGCCGTTCATGCGGCGCGCGCCGTCAAACACGGTCGAGGCCATCCATACACCATGGGTTTGCGGACCCATGATATTGGGGTTACCTTCGTGCCATTGACCCTGATGCCAGGTCCAGGTGGTGACGGTGCTATCAGCGGCGGCGTGACCCATATTTATGCTCCTGATTGTGTTGGGCGCCTGTGGGGCGGCGAAGAAAACGGCGCATAGCATAGGGTTTTTGTCCAAGGATGGTCAAAGAAAACATCACATGCCCCGCTGCCATTGAAATGTCATGGAACCTTGTCAGCAGTTATGCGATAGGTTTTCCCATAGACGATTGATTTCGAGACGTTTTCTGCCGCGATGGTGTGATGCCGACCGGCGCTTTGAAAGGAATACATAATGGGTGATGACATCAAACTTGATCTCGACGCACGGTTTGAACATGCCCGTGATGTGATCCGCCATGCCGGAAAGCGTGCCATGGCATATTTCGATGGCGCGGCCGGCGACCTCGAGATCGAGGCCAAGGCCAATCCGCTTGATATGGTCAGCATCGCCGATAAAAATGTCGAAGCGATCATTCGCGACCAGATTGCCGATACTTTCCCCGAGGACGGCTTCCTTGGCGAGGAAATGGGTATCGAGAAGGGCGACAATGACTGCCTGTGGGTGATTGACCCGATTGATGGCACAGCATGCTTTGTCAACCAGATGCCAAGCTGGTGCATTTCCATTGCCCTTGTCGTCAAAGGGGAGATCCAGCTTGCGCTGATTTATCAGCCATGCGGCAATGAATTGTTCAGTGCCAAGCGTGGAGAAGGGGCCTTTGCCAACGGCGAACCGATCAAGGCGAGCGAGGCCAAAACCGTCGGTGACGGTTTGATGGGGCTTGGCATGTCGCACCGAACCAAAAGTGATGCCATTACACCCTTCATCCAGGACCTTCTGGATCGTGAGGGCATCTTTATACGTAACGGGTCAGGGGCGTTGATGTTGGCCTATGCCGCTGCGGGACGGTTGATCGGCTATTACGAGCCGCACATCAACCCTTGGGACTGCCTTGCCGGTATCCTTTTGATGCAGGAAGCAGGCGGATGGGCCAATGATTATCTTGGTGCGCCCGATGCCCTTGAAAATGGGGCCCCGATCCTGACAGCCGGTCCCAATGTCGCCGAGGAGCTTCGATCCATGACAGGTATCACGGGCTAGCGGCATCGCCTAGCGATCTGCCATCTCGTTCTCCTGCTGCCGTGCTTCGAGCTTGCGGTCAATGAGACGGGCGAGCTCCCCATTGATCTTGTCGATATCGAGCGGTTTGGTGCAATAGGCGTCAAAGCCTGTTTCGTGGAAGGTTTCGAGATTGTCGTTTGAAATATCGGCGGTCAGGGCCAGTACCGGGATGGTCGCCTTGACCTGATTTTCAAACGTGCGGATCTGGCGTGTGGCTTCGATGCCATCAAGGACGGGCATGTGCAAATCCATCAGAACCGCATCAAAATCATCACTCGCGAGAATATCGAGTGCAGCCTGACCATCCGCCGCAGTGGTGATGGTGTGGCCTTGCTGTTCAAGAAGCTTCTGGGCAAGGATGCGGTTAATTTCGATGTCTTCGACCAACAGAATGTTCCAGTGGCCCGGTTCGGTTTCTTCAACCGCTTCGGCCGGTTCTGCATCCTGTGAGTGGGTCTGACCATCATATTCGGCCACATCGGCTTCGGTGCTGCGTGGCAGGGTAAGGTCAAACCAGAAAAGGCTGCCGCTGCCTTCCTGACTATCGACGTTGATGGTGCCGCCCATTGCCTGAACCATGCGCTTGCAGATGGTCAAACCAAGACCGGTACCCCCATAGCGGCGTGTCGTCGTGGTATCGACCTGGGTAAAGGCATCAAAGATCGTCTCAAGCTTGTTGTTGGGAATGCCAATCCCTTCATCCTGAACCGAAATCCGGAATGAAACGTTGTTTTCATCAAGTTCAAGCGGCTTTGCGGTAACCTGAATCTTGCCGTACTTGGTGAATTTGATGGCGTTCGACACAAGGTTCGTCAGAACCTGTTTCAGACGGACGGGATCGCCTACCACATGGCGTGGCAATTCCGGGTCAATATCGAGCAACAATGCGTTTTCCTGCGCGCGGGCAGGAACCACCATCATGGAAACCACTTCCTCGCACAGGCGATGAAGATCAACCGGGGCTTCTTCAAGGACAAGTTTGCCGGCCTCGATCTTGGAGATATCAAGAATATCGCCGATCAGCGACAGAACGTGGCGCCCCGCGCCGCGAATGGTTGACAAGTAGTTCCGCAAGGTTTCGGAAGACGGGCTGTTGTCCAGACTGTCGCGCGCCAATTGGGCATAGCCCAGAATAGATGTCATCGGGGACCGGAATTCGTGGCTCATATGCGCGATGAATTCCGATTTGGCGCGATCGGCCTGTTGCGCGCGGTTCATCGCATTTTCAGCAGCGGTGCGGGCATCTTCAAGTTCTGCTGTACGGGTGGCAACCAGATCGACAATGTGCTTTTCGGTGCGATTAAGGGAACGCAGGTAAATCAGAAGCAGGACGGTGATCGTGCTGCCAAAGACAAAAATGGCCCATGGCTGCCAGTACACCAGTGAATTCAGGCCGTTCTGCCGGGGATGCAGCACAATCGTCCAGTCACGATACCCGAAGGTGAAATTCGAAACATTCGGGTTAAACTGTTTGGCACGTTCGCGTTTGATATGATCAATCGCATGGTCGGACGTACGGGTGGAATATAGAAGGCCCGCCTGTCCGGATGTTTTGGTATCCGCAAGATGCAGTTCATAATCAAGCGGGATCCGCGCGACACGGGCCGCGCGCATGATCATGTCGGTAATGCGCAAGACACCCGCAGCAACGCCAAGTGGGGGGCCGCCGGGATCACGCCGGTTCTCCACGGCCAGAAACGCAAGTGATGACACAAGTGACGCGTTTGACTGAACGGAATTAAGCGGCTGGGTCAGGGTAACATTGTTGGTCTTAAGGGCCGTATCAAGCGCGCTTTTGCGTGAAGGTTCACTGGCCAGATCAAACCCGACGCGCTGCTCGTTGCCCGAGCGCGGAAAGATATAAAAAATCGGGAAGTAACTGTCGCGCTGCGGTGCAGGTTGCATGGTTCCATCGACCATTTCACGAATGGCGAAGTTATCAACACCCCGTAACTCTGCGTTTTCTTCGACCAAAGTGCGGGCGCGCTTTTCAACAAAAGGGGCCCATTCGAGTGCGGCAACGCCCGGTCTGCGGTTAATCCACGGTGCGAGCATGGCGTCAAAGGTGCTCGCAGAGACACTGCCATGAACGTCAAAAAGCGTACGCACTGCAATCAGGGCATCAGTCGCACGGCCGAGTTCCTCACGAAGCGAGGCTTCAAAAGCCAGCCTGTATTGTTCGGTCGACAGTCGGTCAGCTTCCTGAAGCTGATTATAAGTGTACCATGCTGCGGTCCCTGAAACCCCGAAGCCAACAATGCCGATAAGAACCGCAAGCGCCCGGCGCAACCGGTGCACGTCATTGGACAACCGCCCGTCACGGGTGCGCGTGGTGAATGTGGCAATGCGTTCGATACCGACGGCCAGAAGCAGCGCACCAACCGAACAGGCGATAATATAGACGAACAGACTGTGAAAACCGGACTGAATGTTGGTATCGACAAAGGTGGTGTTGCCAAGCGCGGCAAAGATGATGATGTCGGCAGTGATCAACAGGTTGATCAGCGTGGCCCCCAACAGGCCAAACCGCACAGTCGCCCAGATCACACAGGGCAGGGTAACAAAGACAAACAGAAATTCCGGTCTGGCGATCAAGGGCATTGTTTGCACGGCCGATGCCAGAACGACGCAAGCAAGCCCGATAAATGCCAGTTCGGCATGATGAAGCAATGGGCGTGGTCGGATCCGCCAGTTCATCAGGCGCAAGACCAGCGGGCTTACGACCAGCACACCGACAACATCGCCCTTGAACCAGCCAAGCCACCAAGTTGCGTATTGGTCGAAATGTCCGATGTCAAACAGACTGACGAGGAAGGCGCCAAAGGTCGCGGCAAGGGCCGGACCAAGAAGGCCGCCGAACAAAAGAAAGACCGAAATGTTGCGCAGCCCATTAAACGGAAAGCGCCTGGCGAACCGGGTAATCAAAAGTGCTGGAATAACTGCTGCCGCCGTGGTGCCCGCGGCAACAAAAATCATGGCAGCAAGGGTATCGGCGATCACGATGTTAAGCAGGAAGGCGGCGATATACACCGCTGGAAAATACCGCCATCCCCAGAAAACAAGCGCCGCCAGAATGATCCCTGCAGGGGGCCAGATCAATGTGACGCTGGTGCCGAAATACGGCAGGTGGATGCCCGCATAGCCCGTGACGAAATAGGAAAGGATAATCACCAGGGAACGCACAATATGGTGACGTTGCAGCGTCAAACGATTCTTCCTTTTCCCATCAGGCCCAGTCGGTTTTTTTGATAGAAACTAATGTAATGTGTCGCTCTGCGATTTTGAATAGATCAATCATCGAATTGGGCACAATGGGTGACTGGTGCCATGGGTGATTGGTGCAATGGGCGTTTACTGGCTGCACCACAAGACACGGGCCACCCAGTCAATTTGATCTGCCGGGATAAAACGATCTTCGAAATCCGGGTTCAGCGATTTGACTTCGACACCAAGCGCGCCGCGCCGGACAAGTTCCTTGGCCATGACTTCGCCTTCGATGGTTTTGACAACCACGCGATCCCTGGGGCGAATGTTTGACGCCGGACTGACGATGATCAAATCACCGTCGCGGAAAACCGGTGCCATTGAATCGCCCGCGATCCGCAATCCATAGGCGGTCGGGTCGTGCAGGGCGGGAAAGGTGATATCTTCCCAAGATCCGCCGACCGGATACCCGGCATCATCAAAAAAGCCGCGATTGCCCGCCTGCGCAAAGCCGATCACGGGGATGCGCCCCGCACCATTGCCGTCCACCAGTTCGGAAAATTCACGGAAACTGACATCGGTGACGGAAAGCACCTTGGAAATGCTTTCGGTCGAGGGCCAGCGTGGCTTTCCCTGTGCCGTTGTCCGCTTGGAGCGGTTAAACGTGGTCGGGTCGAGTTGCGCCAGTCGTGCCAGCCCCGACGGTGTCAAACCGTGGTCCTCGGCAATCTGATCAAGGGCGGCCCAAATTTGTTGATGTCGGATCATGGCGCATCCTAGCAGGACGGTGATCCACAGGGAAAGGAATTCATTCCTCTCAAGCTATGCTTGCTGCCAAATTCTGAAGCGTGGATCCCTCGGTCACATACACGGCGGCTGGGCTGGTGTCGTTTAGTGCGGTGCATTTTTGGGGCATCCATAAACAGTGAAGAATACACAGTTGATGAAACATATATGTGACATTATGGTATTTAATGTTATATATGTATTACGTAAGTTGTTTCTTTGAGCCGCGTTGGCATTTGTAACGATAAAAGCGCAAAGATGGTACTCATTGTGTAATATATATGTTTCATTAGAAGTCATGATGTAATATATATGTATCATGTCTGCGGCGAAAGAAGATGAGCCAAGCAGAGGAGGCGATGTATCATGGCCAGACATCAAAAGAGCGTCTCGCGTCAATCAAGAGAAGCGATTGAGCTGCTTGGTCGGATGATCCGTGCCGCCCGTCTTGAGCGAAACATGACGGCGATGGATCTTGCTGCACGCGCAGGTGTATCGCGCCCCTTGCTAGCCCGTGTTGAAAACGGAGATCCAAGGGTCGGGATTGGCTCGGTGTTTGAGATTGCTGCGATTGTCGGCGTTCCGTTGCTGGGGGATCGGCCAGATGATGTGTCGAAATCCTTGTCGGCCGAGCGACGATATCATTCTGTCCTGCGACAAAGGGCGTTTCAGGCGCAGAACAGGAAGGTGAATGATGACTTCTGAACTTCTGACGCCAGCAAAGTCACTGTTTGTCTGGATCTGGTTGCCGAACGCGACAGAGCCCGTGGTGGCTGGAAGGCTGGATCTGGTCAACGGGATTCACGAATTCACATATGGTCGGCGCTACCTCACCAATCCTGATGCCATACCGGTCTATCTACCGGAACTGCCGATGCAAAAGGGGATCATCCCGCCAAAGGCGCCGCTGACGATTGCCGGTTGCCTGCGCGACGGCAGTCCGGATTTCTGGGGGCGTCGGGTCATTATCAATCGGCTGTCCGGGGCAAAGGGGAACGACCTTGATGTCGATGCGCTCGATGAAATGAATTTCATGCTGCAATCTGGTTCTGACCGGATTGGCGCGCTCGACTTTCAGGTGTCGGCAGAAAAATACGTTCCCCGCCAGCAAGGCGAAGTGACCCTTGAAATGCTGATGAATGCAGCAGCTTATGTCGAGGCGGGAACGCCACTGCCCCAGGAGCTGGATGAAGCGCTTCGCCATGGAACATCCATCGGCGGGGCGCGACCAAAAGCACAGATCAAGGCGGACAAGACAAAGTATATTGCCAAGTTTTCCGCCTCAAATGACCAACATTCGGTCGTCAAGGGCGAGTATATCGCCATGAAAATCGCAAGTGCGGCGGGACTGGATGTCGCGCAGGTCGCGCTTGAAACAGTTTCCGGCAAGGATGTTCTTCTGATAGAGCGATTTGACCGGGTCAATACAGACAAAGGCGAAATACGCCGTGCGATGGTCTCCGGGCTGACAATACTTGATCTTGCAGAGCATGAAGCACGCTATGCCAGCTATCCAATGCTTGCGACCGCGCTACGTCAACGAAGCAAAACACCACAAAAAGACGTCAAAGAGCTGTTCGGGCGCATGTGCTTCAATATTCTGGTGGGAAATACAGACGATCATGCACGGAATCATGCGGCATTCTGGGATGGCAGGGACCTTGGCCTGACACCTGCTTACGATATTGATCCGCGCCCGCGCATGGCACATGCGGCCAATCAGGCGATGTCGGTATTTGCAGAGTCAAACCACTCGCAACTGGCATTGGTGATCAAGTCGGCGCCGGATTTTGGCCTGTCTGAACTGGACGCAAGAGCCATCATCAAGGTTCAGATTGAAGCCATTCAGGATCTTTTCCCAGAACTGGCAAAGGATGTGGATCTGTCTGATCAGGATTACACCCTGCTCCGCGAACGTGCGATTCTCAGGGAATATGCCTTTGAGGGCTATTAGGTTCTGCCCCTAACCCTGTTGTACTAGAAGTTTGGCCTCTTCAATCATCGTAGAAAAATACCTAAGAGCTAGATGTGCCAACTCTCTAGGTCTACGGTCTGTAATTTGGACACCTGCATGCTCTTTGGGGGGCGGATATGATTTCCCTCTATTGGTAACAGGTTGCAAAGAAATCTCATCGTTGGGGAAATGCACATTTCCCGATGCGTACGTTACTTCCCAGTTTCCGTTGCCGTTCGAGCTAATATGGACTTCGTCACCAGCCGATCTCAGCGCAATTGCACTATTTGATGGTTTAGAGATTTTCTCAATTCCATGTTCTTCAGCATTGCGCGCTTGCTGAATGTACTGGAGAAGCGGATCTTTCTTTCGGTCACCTTTTACCCGACCGAACCAAGCGTTTGATTGCGGGGAAGTTTTTGCCCCCTGTTCTAGGGCCGCATAAAAACTTCCAGATGCAATCACAAAATCCTCCCAAGCAGATATCAAGTCATCGCTAGACTTGCTGTTCTCAAGTTTTTGTTGTGCGGTAACCATTCGATTGAATTTCCCTAGCGCCTTTGCCAGTGCGCGCTCATCCATCATATTTCTCCCTAACTGACCGCATATTCTTGGTGCTTGAAAAGGGTATAGATAAGTTCGATCTCAATTGAAAGTATATGCAGAATTCAAAAAATATAGGAAATTAATCCTTTACAATGAGAACAAAAAGGGATTATAGCTTGCATATCAACACCGGAATTGCATCTGGAAGTAAGCCTTGCCTGATGAAGGAGGGCTGACAAGGCGGCGATCAAAGCTGCTGATATGCGCGGGCGGAAAGCCGCCCTTGGGGACATCACAAACCATTCATCGTACCGGCGTGCATTGTGAAATGCGCGGGCGGGATAACTGTATCCATTTTCTGGATCTGGTGCGGTGAAGGTGCGGTTGCAGGCCCGGTGGATTGAGCAGGCATTACCTAGCAGGAGGGCGACGTGACCGAACAACGACTTTTTCCCAAACCGCATTCTGCGCGCGACATCACCCCTTTTTCCAGTGCCCGGCAGGCGTGGTTCTGGTTCGTGCGCTGTCAGACAGCCAGGATCGAAGGCGCGCGTGTGGTGGCCGACGCGGGCGAGGTGGTGCGCCCCTGTGACCCTGATGATGTTTATAACGCGGTGATGCGCCTTAAAAAGGGGGGCATTCTGGGCGACCGGCATTTGCAGGTACTGGAATATTTCGGGCTGGTCGAACGCGAACCCGATGCCCGCGATCCGCGCGAAAAGGACAAGGGGGATTTATGGCAACAGGCCCTTGATGCGCTTGAAAATGTGTTGATCACGCGCGGCATTGTCAAACGCGGGGAAGACGAAAGTTTCCATCACGAGGATGTCGCTGTGGAACTGGGTGGGGACCTGTCGCCATGCGGGATATAACCAATTTTTTCAAACCGGCCAAAACCGCCGAAACGGCGCAGGAATCGGCGGGTCCATGGATGGATCACTGGGCTGATCAATCTGCGTCGGGGCGCGAGGTTTCGGTGCTTGTCGTCTTTGCCGATGCGCCGGAAAAGCGATTGTTGCGTATCCTGAAACCGGGATTTCGTCATTGCTTTGTACTGGTGTCGGGGGTGCGGGCCGGGGAATGGATTTGCCTTGATCCGCAAAGCCATCGGGTGCGTTGTGAAAGCTGGTGCTACTCACCGATCTTTGATCCGGCGGCCTATTATCGTGGCCTTGGCTTTCACTGCATCTGGGCGCGGTATCCGGCCTCGGTTGCGCACAAGGTCCGCTTTGGCCCGATGAGCTGTGTGGAGCTGGTCAAACGCCTTTTGGGCATTTCGGCCTTCTGGATCGTCACCCCCTGGCAGCTCTATCGCCATCTGCAACAGCGGGCTGAAAACCCTGGTCAGATCAGCGATGTGTTTTTTTCTGAAAAATGTTCTTGATTTGTTCTTTTTAGTGTGACATAAGAGACAAATCAACGCCACAGATGCGCCCGCAGGGTTCCGACCCTTGCGGGCGTTTTTGCGTTTGGGGTGATGGAGCGCGCCGCTCCAGATCCCCGCCTTCGCGGGGATGACGGTGCCCAAAACAGTGCATGGAACGAAAGTCATTCCCGCGCAGAGCCTGTGCCCGCGAAGGCGGGTACGGGAACCCGAACCGCAAGCTCAAAGCACATATTGATCTTCAAACCCGGAGGCCCCGATGGGAAGTCTGTTTTCCACGCCGAAACCGGCACGTGTTGCGCGGCCAAAGCCCGCTGCTACCACGACCGAAGACGACACCAGTGCCGAAGATGCCGCCCGCACGGCGCGGACCGAGGCGCTTGAACGTCGCCGGTATGGTCGGGCCAGCCTGATCGGGACAAGTTATCGCGGGCTTTTGACGGATCGCATCGCCAAGGCGGGCGGTGGCAAGAACCTTTTGGGGGAATAGGCATGGCGAAATCGCAAAAGGCTGTGACTGAGGACAAGGCTACCGATGGGGCAGATATCACCCAGTTGCGCGCCCGTTTTCAAAAGGCGATGGAACGCAGGCGTAACTGGATTGCGCATTGGCAGGATTGTTATGAATTTGCCCTGCCACAGCGTAATGCGGCGGCATCCAACCAGACCAATGGCGGCAAGCGCCTGGATCGGGTGTTTGACGCAACCGCATCGGATGCGGTCGAACAGCTTGCCGCCAGCCTGATGGCCGAAATCACCCCGCCCGGTGGCGGCTGGTTTGAGCTGGAACCGGGCGGCAATGTCGCCAATGCAGACCGGCAGGCTTTGACCGAGCAGCTTGGCCGGGCCGTTCGGATTTTGCAGGGGCATTTTGATCGCTCCAACTTTGCGGTCGAGATGCATCAGGCGTTTCTGGATCTGGTGACGGCCGGGACGGCGTGTTTGCGTCTTGAAAAGGCCGATTTGCACAGCCCGTCTGCTTTGCGCTTTACCGCCGTGCCGTTGCGCGATCTGGCATTTGAAGAACGATCCGATGGCAAGATGGATGCGGTGTTTCGCAAACTGGCACTCACCCGCGCGGAAATCCTTGCAACCTGGCCGGGGGCAAAGGGCTTTGGCGATGATGATCGCGATGACAAGGACGCGCCGAAACGCATTACCGTGATCGAGGCTGTTTTGCCTGCAACCGACCGTAAAACCGGCTATGAGCTGTGTGTGTTTCGCGAAGACGGCGACGCCAGTGCCAGTGATCTGATCTATCGCGACCGGTTTGATGTGTCGCCCTATATCGCCTTTCGCTGGATGAAGGC
>NZ_DBGS01000066.1:51645-59387 GCF_002295455.1 Thalassospira sp. UBA848
ACCGCCAACAAGGTGGTGGAGCTGGTGCTGAAAAACGCCTCCATCGCGGTGACAGGCATCTGGCAGGCTGATGATGATGGCGTTCTGAACCCGGCAACCATCCGGTTGGTGCCGGGCAGCATCATCCCCAAGGCGGTGGGATCAGCCGGGCTCAAACCGCTTGAGGCACCGGGGCGCTTTGATGTGTCTGATCTTGTGCTCTCAGACCTGCGCGATCGCATTCGACGCTGCTTGCTCGCTGATCGCCTGGGCCAAACTGATCAACCGGGCATGACCGCGACCGAGGTGCTTGAACGCGCATCGGAAAACGCCCGGCTTCTTGGCGCAACCTATGGCCGGTTGCAGGCGGAATTGCTTTATCCGTTGATAAGGCGGGCGCTTTATATCCTGACCCAAACTGGCGAGCTTCCTGATATCCCGCTGGACGGTGATGTTGTCGTGCTGCGTCATGCGGCCCCGCTCGCACAACTGCCAAAACGGGTACAGGCGGGGCAGGCGCTTGATTGGCTGTCGCGGATTGCCGCCCTTGGCCCGGATGCCCTGGCGGAGGTTGATTTGCCCGTCATGGTCCGCTGGCTTGCCGATCAGTTTGGCGTGCCGGACCATTTGTTACGGCCAAGCCTGCCACCCGAAATCACGGAGGCTGTGTGATGAGCAGTAACGGATGGGACTGGTTTGAGGCCGAGAACGAGACGCTTTCAGAAAACGGCACTGACCACTGGCAGGCCTGTTTTGAAAGTGACGCCGGGGCAAAGGTACTGGCCGATCTTGAACGCCATTTTCTGCACACAGCCCTTGGACCGGATGCCAGCACTGCGGCGATCTGGATGCGCGAAGGGAAGCGCGCGCTGGTGCTGCAGATCAAGCGGCTGGCGGAGCGTTCCGCCGCAGATTGATCCCCGCCTTCGCGGGGATGACGGTACCCAAAACAGGTGCATGGAACGGACGTCATTCCCGCGAAGGCGGGAACCTCGCACCACACGCCCCAAACAAAGTTTGACCCCATTTAGCGGAGTGTTCGCATGACAACCGAACCTGACCTTCTCGCACCGGAAACCGAGACGCCGGAAGCACCGGAGGCAGCAGAAACACCCGAGCGGCCTGATATCGAAACGCCGGCGCCCGAACCCGAACTGGACGCCGCAGTCCTCGCCGATCTGGTGCCTGAAACACCGGATGCCTACGCAATCACGCTTGCAGATGGCATGGAAGATATTGATACGGATTTAAACGAGCGCCTGCATGCGGCAGGCTTCAGCAACGCACAGGCTCAGCTGGTTTATGATCTGGCGGGGGAGGTTCTTTCACCGCTTCTGGGTGATCTTGACCAGGCAGCACAGCGCGCAACCGACCGTGCGGCATTGGCGGCCGAGTTTGGCGGGGCGGAAAGCTGGAAAAAGCTGGCCCCGAAAATCGAAAGTTGGGGCAAAGCCAACCTGCCCGAGGCCGCCTTTGAAACCCTTTGTCAAAGTGCCGGTGGTGTGCGTGCCATGCATCGCATGATGACCCATGGCGATGAAGCCGCCCTTGGCAAAGCTGATGGCGGGGCCGGGGATACAAACCTTCGCTCCGAAATCCGGCGCAAGATGAATGATCCGCGCTATTGGCGGGATCGCGATCCGGCGCTGGTGGCCGAGGTGCAGGCAGATTTCGCCCGACTTTCCGGGGAATAGCCCAGGTAATTGCCCAAGTCCTGCGCCTAGAACAGCTTGTCGGCGCGATCAAATACCGCACTGACATAATCCGGGATCGGGGTCAGCGGCAAAATAAAATAGCCCGCAACACCAAGCCCGATCAGGCAGAACACAATCAAAACCGACTTCTTCACAGCAGATACTCTTTTTCTTTGTCTTGTTGTTTTTCCGGGACCGGACCGCGCGGAAAAGCCCGTCAGGTGCAACAGGTCGGGGCAAATCCTGCGCGTGTCCCATGGAACCTCAAGGAAAAGGTTCCCTGTAACAACGCGCTTAAACCACCAAACCTTGGCCGGAAAATGACCGGTTTTGGGGCAATTGTGGCACTGGCCTTTTTGGGCTCCGCAATTGAGCCCCGGCGGCTGCCTGCAATCACGACAAAACCATATCTGAAACAAGGGGATAAAAGGCGATGACAACCACGATTGATCAAAGCTTCATCGACCATTTTCAGGCCGATGTGCATCAGGCCTATCAACGCATGGGATCAAAACTGCGCAACACGGTGCGGGTAAAAAACGCCATCAAGGGCGCTACCACGGTGTTCCAGAAAGTCGGCAAGGGCACGGCCACCACCAAGGCCCGCCACGGCAAGGTGCCGGTGATGAATGTCGATCACGAGGCGGTGCGTTGTGACCTGCGTGATTACTATGCCGGTGACTGGGTCGATGCGCTGGATGAGCTTAAAATCAACCATGATGAAAAAATGGTTCTGGCCAATGCCGGGGCCTATGCGCTGGGCCGCAAGACCGACGAGCTGATCATCAATGCGCTGGTCGGGGCCGATGATGTCGTGCCCGATAATACCGAGGGCATGACCCTTGATAAGGTGATGATGGCGTTCGAGGGCCTTGGCGATCGCGATGTGCCCGATGATGGGCAGCGCTATGCGATTGTCGGCTGGAAACAGTGGTCGGAGTTGCTGCTGATCGACGAGTTTTCGCGATCTGATTATATCGGCGATGAAGACCTTCCGTGGAAGGGCACACAGGCCAAACGCTGGCTCGGCACGCTTTGGATGCCCCATTCGGGCCTTCCGGTGGCAAGCGGTATTCGGTCCTGCTTCTGGTATCACCGCACCGCCATTGGCCATGCCATCGGCTCGGACGTTCAGTCCGACATTACCTGGCACGGCGATCACGCAGCACACTTCGTGAATAACTCCATGAGCCAGGGTGCCGCGCTGATTGATGGCGATGGCGTGGTGTGCCTGAAAGCACAGGAATAGCGTCCCCGAACGCTTGAACCCGTGGCCCGGGATCCCCGCCTGCGCGGGGATGACGGTGTCTGGGGTCGGTGCATGGAACGAACGTCATTCCCGCGAAGGCGGGAACCTCGACCCGCAAGCTCAAAACCAAACAGGAGCCCAAAAAATGGCAGAAGGTTTCAAAGCCAGAAACCTCAGTGTTCTGGCATACGCCAACGGCTTTACGCTGTGGCACTACATCACCCCGGATGTCGCCGCCGACGTCGACACCGCCGATTACTTTGCCGATGCGCGCGACATGCTGCGCGTCGGCGATTTCATCATCGCCAATACCAACCGCGACGCCACCATGTCCGGCGGCCTGTTCGTTGTCGCAAGTGCGGGTGCAGGCGGTGTCGATGTCCGCGACATGACGTCAATCGGCACCTCGAACACCGACTGATCGCACCCCCCCGATCCACCCCTTTCATCCTCCCTCAACCTCGCCCCGGTGACAGATGTTGCCGGGGTTTCTTTTGACCAGAACAAGGATTGTTTATGTGTAACTGCAACAAGATTACCATCTGCACCGAATTTGACGCCGCCCAGATCGCCGGCCTTCAGGTGCCGATTGCCTCAATTCATGCCTTTGCCACCCAGACCGTGCCGGCCGATTATCTGATTTGTGATGGTTCGGCTGTTTCTCGCGCAGAGTATGCCGAGCTTTTCGCTGCACTTGGCACAGTTTGGGGCGAGGGTGATGGCACCACGACCTTCAATATCCCAGATTTGCGCGGCGAGTTCCTGCGTGGCTTTGATGATGGCCGTGGGGTTGATGATGGCCGTACGTTTGCATCTTCTCAAGTTGATGAATTTAAAGAACATACCCACGAAATCGGTGTTCTCAGTGAGGTCGGACAACTTGGCTCCAACATGACAATTTTGCGTGAAGCTGGCGTGGCCGGAGACAGTACACTCTCTTCAGGTGGAAACGAGACCCGGCCGCGCAACGTCGCGGTTACTTACGCGATCAAGGCGACTGTTCCTGCCGCGGCGTGACCTAAAGCCCGCTATCAAAACCTTTCCAATGCCCCGGCAGTATCTCTCTGCCGGGGTTTCTTTTTATCAACCAAGGAGACTGCTCATGCAGGGAAATACCCCGGTCGAATGCGAAATCCTCAATGTCATTCAGGGTGCGGGCATCTGGCCTGATTGCGAGGATAAAACCCAGCTGCTTCAGGCCATCGAAGCGCTGATTTCTGGCGGCGGATCTGGCGGTGGCGTTAGTTCGGGTAGTGAAATCGGCTCGGTTTCAGCTTTCGCTATGCCAACCCCGCCAACCGGCTGGCTGGTCTGTGATGGTTCAGCGATCTCACGCACGGAATATGCCGATTTGTTTGCCGCAATTGGCACTGTTTGGGGGGCTGGTGACGATGTCACGACCTTCAATCTTCCGGATCTGCGTGGCGAGTTCGTGCGTGGTTTCGATGATGGGCGTGGTGTTGACGCGGGTCGTGCATTTGCCTCCAGTCAAGGCGATGAGTTCAGGCTTCATGATCACACCGCTATCGGCGCATCTCTGAACGCTGGCGTTCCTTACACCACGATTGGTGGCGAGGGTATTTGGCCGAATGGTAATGTTGATCCCGACCGCTACAAGACTTCAGAGGAGGGTGGAAACGAAACCCGCCCACGTAACGTAGCGATGACCTATGCGATCAAGGCGTTCTATCCGTCAGCAAGCTGATTGGCACTAAGGCATTCTAAAATTTGTCTTCCCCGGTAGAGAACTCTGCCGGGGATTTCTGTTTGCAGTAAGAAGGGGATTTAAAATTGAGCGAAACAATCACGATTTGTTCCGAAACTGATGTCAGCCAGTTTGCTGCGATTGCAGTGCCGACCGGAACGATCCTACCATTTCCTTCGAATATTGTACCAAGCGGTTATCTTCCGTGTGACGGCGCAGAGGTTTCTCGGACAACCTATGCCGCTTTATTTGGCGTGATCGGGGCTGTTTGGGGTGAGGGGGATGGTTCTACAACTTTTGCCCTTCCGGATATGCGCGGCCGTACTCCAATCGGTTCCGGCCAGAGCACTGGTCTGACGGATCGTATTGTCGGTGAGGCTGGCGGCGAAGAAACTCATCAACTGACGGTCGATGAAATGCCGTCACATGGACATGCATTGCCATTCCCAACAGCGGGCGCAGCTGAGAGCGGCCCGAACCGGAGGACATTCTTCAGTGGGGGCACTGTCGATAATACCAATCAGACCGGCGGCGACCAGCCGCACAACAACATGCAGCCGTTTCTGGTGGTGAATTACATCATCAAAGTCTGATTGCTGTGATCTAGAACCTTTGCGGGGTCCGGTTTTCCGGGCCCCGTTTTCGTTTGGGGGGATGTGATGGCGTTGAGTGATGTGGCGCTGTGTGCGCGGGCTTTGGTGATGATCGGGGCGGCGCCGATCTCGTCGTTTGAGGAAGACGTGGCCGAGGCCGAGATTGCCCGGATGCTGTATGCGAGCGTGCGTGACGGGATGCTGGCGGGTTATCCGTGGCGGTTTGCCGGGCGGGGGTGCTGGTTGTCGCGACTGGCCGGTGACGATGCGGCGACATCGCCCAAGGATGGCTGCAACCTGTTTGCCTTGCCACGGGACTTTATCCGCTTGCTGTCGCTTGAAAATGACGGGGGCAAGATTGCCCGGTTTGAGTTGCGCGATCAGGCGGTTCTGGTGGCGGGTGACAGTGCGCATCTTTCCTATGTCGCGCGGTTGCCGGAGGGCAGCTTTCCGGCATGGTTTGATATGGCCCTGATGGCGCGACTGGCGGCGGAGTTTTGCCTGCCGCTGACCGAAAGCAGCACGCGGGCCGAGTACCTTTTCAAGCGGGCCGAGGACCAGTTGCGCGAAGCCAGACTTGCTGATGCGCAGCAATCCACCCCGCACGCGATTGATGATTTTTCCCTGATTTCTGCAAGGGGCTAGGGGCGTGGGTCGGGCCTTGGGCCGCGGGTTTGGAGCCTGCGGTGCGAGTTTCCCGCCTTTGCGGGAATGACGTTTGTTCCATGAGATTGTTTTGTCTTCCGTCATCCCCGCGAAGAGCCTGTGCCCGCGAAGGCGGGTACGGGGATCCCGATCCACAAGCGTATCACCTTTATTCAACAAGGGAGCACCCGATGGCACGCCGCGTTCTGGAGAAAAATACCTTTTCGACCGGCGAACTGGCCCCGGAATTGTGGGGGCGCTCGGACCTGAGCGCCTATGCCAATGGGGCAGCACGCCTGCGCAATGTGTTTATCGAACCATCGGGCGGGGTGCGTCGCCGTCCCGGCATTCGATTGATCGATGAACTGTCAGGTCCGGCGCGATTGATTCAGTTCGAGTTCAATACCGAACAGACCTATTTGCTGGCCTTTGGCGATAAACATGCGCTGGTGTTCGAGGACGAGGCAAAGACGGTCTGGTTTGAAACCACGTTCGGCGAAGAACAGCTTGATCTTTTGAACTGGACGCAAAGTGCCGATACGCTTCTGGTGGTGCACCCCGCAGCCCCGCCGGTGCGCATTACCCGGACAGGCGATGGCAGCTGGCAAACCACCCTTTGGGCCTGGCGCGAGACCAATTTCCGCACCAGCCAGCCCTATTACAAGTTTGTCGAACCCGCCGCCACCCTGACCCCGTCAGGCACCAGCGGGACGGTGAGCCTTACCGCGAATGTCGATTTGTTCGTTGCCGGGCATGTTGGCACGCTGTGGCGGATTCAGGGGATCGAGGGTGAGATCACCAACGTTTCCGATGCCCGGACCGCACAAATCGCCCTGAAGCAGGCACTGCCCAACACCAATGCCACGGTCGATTTCGTCGAACAGGCCTTTTCCGAAGTGCGCGGTTGGCCGCGCAGTGTGACCTTTCATCAGGACCGGTTGATCATCGGCGGATCGCGCGATCTGCCCAACCGGCTGTGGATGTCAAAGTCTGGTGATCTGTTTAATTTCGAACTGGGCGAGGGCCTTGATGACGAGGCAATTGAATTTGCCCTGCTGGCCGATCAGGTCAATGCGATCACGGGCATTTTCGCCGGTCGTCATTTGCAGGTCTTTACCAGCGGATCGGAATGGATGGTCACGGGTGATCCGCTCACCCCGGCCAATGTGCAGGTCACGCGCCAGACCCGGATCGGTAGCCAAAGTGATCGCACTGTGCCACTGGTCAATGTCGATGGCGCAACGCTTTTTGCCGGGCGGAGCGGGCGCGAAATTCGCGAATTCCTGTTCACCGATGTCGAACAGGCCTATGGATCGGCCGACCTTGCCTTGCTGTCACGCCATCTGATCCATCATCCCGTCGATCAGGCCTTTGATCCCGAACGACGGCTTTTGCATGTGGTGATGCGCGATGGATCGCTTGCCACCCTGACACTGTATCGGTCTGAGGCCATCACCGCCTGGTCGGCGCAATCGGTTGTGGGATGCGCCTTTAGATCCGTTTCAGTATCCGGCGGGGATGTCTATGTCGTGCTGGAACGCGACGGGCATCATTTCCTGGGCGTATTTGACCCGCAATGCGGTTTCGACCTTTATCGCCGTCAAGCGGTGGCCGAAGGCGAACCGCCACGCAAACATTGGGGCAATCTTGATGCACTGGATGGCCTTGATGTCAGCGTTTGGCACGATGGCGTTCTTGCCGATGACATCCCGGTTGCCGGGGGCACGATTACGCTGCCAGATCACATCGGGGCAGTGGCGGAGATCGAGGTCGGCTTGCCCTTTACCCATGAAATTTACGCCCTGCCACCGGCCGCATCGGATGGCAGCCGCCCGCATGGCGGAAATGCCGTGCGGCTGGTCTCAGTCACCTTGCGT